>CADCPV010000442.1 GCA_902803345.1 uncultured Eubacteriales bacterium
GTTGAAGTTTACGCACACGCGGATCTGAACGACGATGATCAGAGAGTCGACTATCCGGATGTTTCGACAGACGCAGTAGACGAGGATACAGAAGATCACATCGGTTCGGCAAACGAAAAGAAGACCATCGTAGACTTCGTTTCGCTGACGAACCTGACAGTCGGAAAGAAGTACAAGGTCACAGGTGTCCTGATGGACAAGGAGACCGGAAAAGAACTTCTTGACGAGGACGGAAAAGAAATCACGGCAGAGGTCGATGAATTCGAAGCAACCGATACCGCTATGGTCATACCGATGACATTCATCGTGAATGCGGATGTGGCAGGAAAGACCGTTGTTGTATTTGAAGATCTGCTGCATAACGACATTGTTGTGGCATATCACCACGACATCGACGACGAAGACCAGAGCGTACATTATCCAAAGATCGGGACGGTCGCAGCTGCGGACGATACCGAAGACCATGTAACGAAGGTGAGAGAGACTGTGAAGATCACCGATACGGTGAAGTACGAGAACCTTCTTGCCGATGGCAGGATCTACATCATGCGTGGTGTGCTGATGGATCAGGGAACCGGAAAACCAGTCCTTGTCGGTGAAAAGGAAGTTACAGCTGAACTGAAGTTTGCCCCGGAGAAGGAGAGCGGAGAAGTTGAACTCGTCTTTGAGTTTGACGGGTCGGAGCTTGCGGGTACGACGATCGTTGTATTTGAGCGCTGCATCCTCCTGAAGGGCGTGATCGAAGGCAGCGACAGCAATCCGGAGAACCCAAAAGAAGAGCTTGCTGCGGTACACGAAGATATAGACGACGAAGACCAGACAGTTTACATCCCCGAGATCGAAACGGCACTCCTCGACAAGGCAGCCGGGATTGACCACTCGATGGCGGATACCACGGTAACGCTGATTGACACCGTATTCTATCAGGACCTGCTTCCGGACAGGGAATACACCGTGAAGGGTGTCCTGATGAACAAGGCAAGCGGAAAGGAAATCCTTCAGGACGGAAAGAAGATTGAAGGCAGCACGACATTCAGGCCGGAGAAATCTGATGGATATGTTGAAGTCGTTTTTATATTTGATTCTTCAGTCATAAAGACCGATCCGGTTGTTGCCTTTGAAAAGCTTCTGTACGGCGAAATTGAAGTGGCAGTCCATGAGGATCTGGAGGACGAAGACCAGACGGATTACATTCCGGAGATTTCAACAACCGCAACAGCGGCTGATACCGAAGAGCATATGACGGCAGCGAACAGCGAGGTTGTGATTGTCGATACCGTGGACTATCAGGGCCTGAAGCCGAAAACCGGCTACATTGTCAAAGGAACTCTGATGGACAAGGAGACCGGAAAAGAACTTCTTGACGCAAATAACAAAACCATTACGGCTGAAAAGGCTTTCATCACGGAAGAACTGAAAGCCGGCGAAACGTCCATAAGCGGAAGCATCGATCTGGAGTTCAGGTTTGACGGATTCTTTCTTGCCGGAAAGACAGCCGTGGTCTTTGAGCGGCTGTATACGGGCAATAAGGAAGTCGCGGTCCATACAGACATCGAGGACGAGGAGCAGACGATTCATTTCCCGGATGCCAAGACAACAGCAACCGACAAGGCGACCGGGACGCATACCGCACAGCTTGAGGAGAATTTGACGATTGAGGATGATGTGGTCTATACGAACCTTCTTCCGGATAAGGAATACACGATAACCGGAACCCTGATGGTTCAGGAAACCGGGAAAGCCCTGACGGATCAGGACGGCAAGCCTGTTACGGTTACGAAGACCTTCAGGGCAGAAAATGCCGAGGGCTCCATCCGGATCACCTTCCCTGAAATCGATACGACACTCCTTGCGGGAAAGGCTCTTGTCGCATTTGAAAAGGTGGATTATGAGGGTGTAACAGTCATTCGCCACGAAGATCTCAACGACGAAGACCAGACCGTTCTGATTCCGAGTCCGCCCGAACCGGAAAAACCCCAGGACACCCCGCCGGTCGTGACCGGTGATCCCATTAATATCCGGCTGTGGATGCTGATGCTCTGTACGGCAGCAGCAGGGATTGTTTTTGCACTGTCTGTCAGGATTTCGGCGCGGAAAAGACAGGAGAAAAGCGGTATCTGAGGCATCATACGGGGAGAGTTGAAATTGACAAGGAAGGGTATTGGTAGTATGATACCGGCATGAGCCTTTCCGAAAAAACAAAAAAATGGCTTTCCGCCCGAAACCTCTCCCTGAAAGGGAAGACGGTTCTTGTTACAGGTGCGAACAGCGGCGTCGGATACAAGACAGCAGAGACTGCATTGTATCTGGGCGCCGCTGTCATCATGGCCTGCCGAAATGCCGAACGTGCCGAAAAGGCAGCATCTGAACTTCAGCGTGAGTATCCGGAATCGGAAATCCGCATCATGAAACTGGATCTTGCAGATATCTCATCCATTGATGAATTTGTGGCGGAAATCCGCGAAAAACAGGCGGATATCGACGTGTTTGTGAACAATGCCGGCGTATTTCACCAAGCCGGGAAAAAGACCGGAGACGGCTTTGAACTGGTGATAGGGACAAACTATATCGGGCTGTATTACCTGACCGAGAAGCTTCTGCCGTATCTTCAGACACTGCCGCATCCGGTCACGTATATCAATACCATTTCGATTGTTCACAGGACGGCCAGCGTGGATTATCAGGACTTCTGGTGCGAGAAGCATTATCGGGATCTGAAGGTCTACGCCCGCTCCAAACTCTGTATCGCGAAATACAGCTATGCGCTCACAAGGCGCCTTCAGGGAAGCAATATCCGCGTCGTCATGAGCCATCCGGGCATTGCCATTACGCCGCTGGCACTGAATCCATATGGTGAAGTGGTGAAAAAGCTTGCGAAGGTATTTGGCTTCCTCTTCCAGTCGCCCGAGAAATCCGCGCTCGCGATGGCGTATATACTCTCTTCGGATCTTCCGGCAGGTTCGATTGCCGGGCCGCGGCATCTTTTCGGCGGATGGGGTTATCCGGAAGAGAATCGGGTTGTCCGGCGGGTAAAGGAAGGCGGAGAGGAGCTGATTTCCTTCACGGAAGAAGAACTCGCGAAGCACAAATCGGATTGACATCCCCCTTTTTCTGTGTTATAATGCCCGCACATCTGGGGTAGTACCGGTTTCGACGGGGACTTTAAATCCGGATAAGCCATCCATGTACCGGACCATGCAAAAAGCCGGAAAACTAAATATAAACGCTGAAGATAATTTAGCATACGCTGCCTGA
>CADCPV010000443.1 GCA_902803345.1 uncultured Eubacteriales bacterium
CGGGACGCCCTTTCTTGTTATTAATGCTTTCCTGCAGATGGATTTCTCATGGAAGGATTTCGGGGACATGGGGCTGTTTTTCATCACGACCTTTGTGCTCCAGGCCGGTTTTATGGCGCTTCTGTGGCTCCTGCTCCGAAAGAAATTCGGGGAATCCAGGTACCGGCTTATGACCATCGGTTCGGTGCTTGGAAATGTCGGCTTTTTCGGGCTTCCGATTGTGCGCGCGGTTTTCCCCGAAAACCCTGAGGTTGTCTGCTTTGCGACGATGAACATGATGTCGATGAACATCCTGCTTTTTACCGTCGGCGTCTTCTGCCTGACCGGCGATAAAAAGTACATTTCCCTGAAATCCGCACTCCTGAATCCGACTGCGCTCGGGCTTGTCGTCGCACTTCCGCTGTATATCTTCGGGGTGAAGCGCTTTCTTCCGGATGCAGCGCTGACCGTGGTCTCCACGCTCGGCGGACTGACGGCTCCGCTGTGCATGATGATCCTCGGCATCCGGCTCGCCTCGGCGCCCTTAAAGGACATTTTTACGAACAGGCTCGTGTATCCGGCGATTGCGCTGAAACTGGTGGCATTTCCCCTGTTTTCCTACGCAATTGTGTACTTTCTCCCCTTTACAAACGCCTTTAAATCGAGTATTCTGATCTTGGCGGCAGCGCCTGCCGGCTCGGTCATTCTGAGCCTTGCGGAGATGCATCACGGGGAGACGAAGATGGCGGCAAATATCCTGCTTTTGTCGACGGTGCTGTGCTTTATTTCGATACCGCTGCTGGTGCTTTTGTTGTAAAAGGAATGAATCAGATATCTGGAGGACGATTATGAGACTTGGAATGAATTTTGGCCTGAAGGCAAAATCGCCGGAGGCCTGGGCAGAAGAGATGGCAGGCTACGGCGTGAAAGCTGCCAGCCTGCCGGTGGATTATCATACGGATTTCCACGAAATTGAGGGCTACAAGAAGGCGGCGGCCGCATACGACATCGTGATCGCCGAGGTCGGTGCCTGGTGCAATCCGATGGCCAGAGACAGCAGGGAAGCCGCGGCTGCCTTTGAAAAATGTGTCGAACAGCTGAAGCTTGCGGATTATGTCGGCGCGCGCTGCGCCTGTAATATCGCCGGAGCCGCCGGCCCGGTCTGGGATGCCTATTATCCGGAAAACTACAGTGATGACTTCTACAAAAAGACCGTCGAGACTATTCAGAAAATCATCGAAACCGCGAATCCGAAAAACACCTTCTACGCAATCGAGCCGATGCCCTGGATGGTACCCTCTTCGCCGGATGAATACCTTGCCCTAATTCAGCATGTCGGTTCCGACCGGCTCGCGGTGCATCTCGACATGATCAACTGGATCAACAGCTTCGAGCGCTACCGTTACCAGCGCCAGTTCATGGATGAAGTTTTCGAAAAGCTTCACGGCCGCATTGTCAGCTGCCACTTCAAGGACTGCATCCTGAAAAACGATCTGACCTTCCAGATCAAGGAGGTGCCGGTCGGCGAAGGCGCCTTCGACATCGACTATTATGTGTCGAAGGTCAACGAAGAAGATCCGGAGCTCCCGCTGATGATTGAGCACCTGCCGACAAAGCGCGCCTATATCAAGAGTATGCGTTACATTAACGACCGCTACGTTGTAAAGAAATAAAGACTGACCCCGACATTGTTGTCTGAAGGAGTATACCATGACCGAGGTAAAACAGAAAAAAGAAGACGATCTGCAGGAAGAGATGACGGCAGACGTGCAGCGGGAGACCGAAGAACGCAGCGGAAATGTTGAGCCGGCAGGTGTTTATGACACTGCGGTCAATGCAATGAAGAAGGCGTACAGTGAAGCCGCATTCAAGGCTGCAGCCGGGAAGTTCAGATCGATATCCGGCTTCAGGGATGCGGATGCACTTGCAGAAGAGTGCCTTGAGAAAGCGGAGATTTGCCGAAAAGACGCGATTTATGCTGCTGCAGCTGATAACAGATGGAAAAGAACCTTGTCGGGCTGTAAAACCGCAGTCAGGCTGTATGAATCGATTCCCGGCTGGAAGGATGCAGATAAAAAGCAGGTCGAAGCAAAGAAGGCTGCGAAGATCCGGATGATCATCACTGCGGTTCTGGTCTCTGTTGCCGTACTCTGTGCGGCAGCCACGGTTTTATATTTTGGGGTTTATATGCCCGGCGTTCGGTATCAGGCAGCCGTAGAACTGTATGAGGCGGGGCAGTATAAAGACGCCGCCAGGGCATTCAGGGCTCTTCATGGATACAAAGACAGTATGGAGAGGGCCCGGCAGTGTGAAGCCATCGTAAAGGACTGGAAATATGAAAATGCGCTAACTCTGATGGAAGAAGGCCGATACAGGACGGCCATTACGGAATTCACACTTCTGGACGGATACAAAGAAAGTGATGAAAAGCTTACGGAATGTACATATCTGTATGCGGCGGAGCTCTTCCGTACCGGGAAGTACAAAGAAGCTGTTCTTCAGTACATGAATGTCAATGGATACCTGGACAGTAAAGAACGGGCCGCGGAAGCGTACGACCGGTATCAGGAGGCGGACATGAAAACGGCCGATGTCGAGGACTATATCTTATTCGGCATGTATGAGCAGGACAACGTCAGCTCAAATGGAAAAGAATATATCGAATGGCGTGTGCTGGAAAAAACCGGGGACAGTATGCTTATCATCAGCGTTTACGCGCTGGACTGCCAAAAATATAACGAAGAAAACGCAAACGTGACATGGGAAACATGTTCTTTGCGGTCCTGGCTGAACGGAGATTTTCTGAACGCTGCATTCGACCCGGATGAACAGAAGATGATTCAGAAGACGAATGTCACGGCAGACAAAAATCCGCAATTCAGTACTGCACCCGGGAATAGTACGGAGGACATGGTATTTCTTCTGAGCGCTTCAGAAGTCGAAGCATATGAGAGCCTGGATTATGCCAGAAAGTGTCAGGTGACTGAGTACTGTATTGCACAGGGTGTCTATAAAAAGGGAACATACCGGCTCAGTGCGGACGATATCTGCTGGTGGTGGCTGCGGTCTCCGGGCAGATACTCCAGTTACGCCGCCTATACTCTGACAAACGGTGCCGTTTACTGCAACGGCCGCAGTGTCGACAGCGGGCAGGGGGCGGTTCGTCCCGTACTGTGGATCAATCCTGAATTATAACGCATGAAACCGGAGGCTTTCCATCTCCTGACATGAACATCATCCGAAAAATCCGTACCGGATACCGGCATACCATTTATGCCTGCTATATCGGCTATATTACACAGGCGGCGGTGAACAGTTTCGCGCCGCTTCTTTTCGTGATCTTCCAGGACAGTCTGGGGCTTTCGCTTCGGCAGATCACGTCTCTTGTGACGGTCAATTTCTGTGTGCAGATCACGGTGGACCTTCTGGCGGGGAAGTATGCGGACCGGATCGGCTACCGGAAGTTAGCGGTAGCAGCGCACCTGTTCTGTGTTATCGGACTCACGGGATTTGCGTGGATTCCCTTTGCGCTTCCCAGCCCTTTTGCGGGGCTCCTCCTGTGTATTGTGCTGAATGCGATCGGCGGCGGAATCGACGAAGTACTGATCAGCCCGATCGTCGAAGCCTGCCCGGACGGAAAGAACAAGGAGAGCGCGATGGGTCTGCTGCATTCCTTCTACTGCTGGGGTGTAGTGGGGGTTGTGGTGATCACAACGCTGTTTTTACGCGTGTTCGGGAAGGAAAACTGGCGGATTATCTGCCTGTTGTGGGGAATTGTCCCATTAATCGACGTTTTTGCTTTCTCGCTGGTTCCGATCGAAAGCCTGACGGAGGATGGTGAGAGCATGCGTGTCCGGTCGCTTCTTGGAAACAGCACGTTCTGGATTCTCATGGTGCTGATGATTGCGGCAGGCGCTTCGGAGCAGGCGATGAGCCAGTGGGCTTCCGCTTTTGCGGAACGGGGGCTTCGGATCAGCAAGCTTGAGGGCGATCTTTTAGGCCCCTGCATGTTCTCAGTCCTGATGGGCACTTCCCGCGTGATCTATGCAAAAGCTGCCCCGAAAATAGACTCCGTCAAGGCGATCATCGGATGCGGCATTCTCTGTGTATTTTCCTATCTTTTAGCGGTCTTTGCGCCGTTCCCGCTTCTGTCGCTTTCCGGCTGTGCTTTATGCGGGCTTTCGGTCGGAATCTTCTGGCCGGGCTTTTTCTCCCAGGCGGCGGTAAAGCTTCCCCGGGGCGGAACGGTAATGTTCGCACTTCTGGCTTTTGCCGGGGATATCGGCTGTTCCGGCGGTCCGACGCTGGTGGGGCAGATTGCCGGTTCCTTCAGCGACAACCTAAAAACCGGACTTCTTGCAGCGGTGGTTTTTCCGCTGATTCTGATCCTGTGCAGTATACTGCTGCGGCGAAAAAAGAACCCCGCAGCCACAGTAGGAGGAGGTTCTGATGAACAGTAAAAAGTCTTCTGAAATCCAGAGTACGATTCAATACCGGAGACTGACGGAGCAGGACACTGACGCATTCATTGCGCTTCGGATCCGGCAGCTTCGGGAAGAAGGGGCGAAGGAAGAGCTGGATCTTGCGCCGGCGCTTCGGGATTATTACCGGCGCCATATGGCAGACGGGACCTTTGTCTCCTGGATTGCGCTCGACGGGGATCGGATCGTCGGGACGAGCGGGATGTCCTTTGTCGAAAAGCCGCCGTATTTCAGCTGCCCGAGCGGTCGGATCGGCCTTCTCTCGAGTATGTTCACGGAACCCGGATACCGCCGCAGGGGGATTGCGAAAACGCTCCTTTCGCATGTCGTCGAAGAGGCGCGTGCCTACGGCTGCGGATCGGTTCAGATCACGGCTTCGGATGCGGGTGTCCTTCTGTATACGGCTTTCGGATTCGAGAAGAACCGGAACTTTATGCAGTACAAACTGTAGAAATCTTCCGTCTTCCGTCGAGAACAGCATACCCTTACTTCAGCTCAAAGCGGATGCGGATCTTTTTGTTTTCGTCCTGGTCCACGGTCCCGTATCCGCCGCTTATGATCGGGACCATCGGCGGAAGATGCCCGATATCCAGATCCATGAGCACAGGGACATGAAGATCCTGAACGATATCGAGAACCGCATGATACTGGTCAAGTCCCATGATTTCCTGACCCATTACAAGAGGCCTTCCGATAAGGAAGGCTTTTGCATTTTGGAACCAGCCGGCATGCTTCATCTGCCACATCGCACGGCGGATGCCGAAAACCGAAAGGTCACAGGCTTCGAGGAACCAGACAATCCCGTCTTCCCCGTAACGCGCCGTGAAGTCTGAAACGCGGTCATATTCCGTCCCTAAAAGATTCACGAGACAATCCACACATCCGCCGATAAAACGTCC
>CADCPV010000444.1 GCA_902803345.1 uncultured Eubacteriales bacterium
AGCCACTTCTTGATAATCGGAAATATATTCTCGCTGTCAATCGACAGACTTCCTTTTTTCTGTGCCATGTTTTTCGCCTCCTTAACAACCAAATGCGTGGACTTCTCAGTCCACGCATTGTATTATAGCACCGTCTGTTAGCACTGTCAAGCGCCGAGTGCTAAAATGTTGGGAGTGATCTGTAGAGACGGGTCCGTCAATGTTTCAGAATATGCAGCCCGCCGGTAGCGATATCGATGTCAAACTGCGCGCGCTCGTCTCCGCAGACATAGGTATCGTCGTACCTGTGGATCGGCAGCTCGTAGTCGAAGCCGCCTGTCGACTGGTCCAGGTTCAGGGTGAAACCGGCATCTTCGGGGAGCTTGATTGTAAGTCCTCCGGAGGCGGAATGTACCTTCAGTTTCTCCGGCACAAAAGCGAAGTCCAGCCGGGTGCCGCCGGAAGAGTGATCCAGTTCAAAGCTTTTGATTTCCGCACTCTGCAGAAAATCAAGAGAACCGCTGGCATGGTCGATGCTGATCTCAGAAGAAATACTTTCCACATTAACGCCGCCGGACGCGGAATCGATATTCAGTTTCTCTGCGGACACACCGATGCAGTCCAAGTGGCCGGAAGCATGATGGATCTTCAGCTCCGTAAGTTCCATGTCTTCGGGCACCAGAATCTCCAGTTCCTTCTTGCCGAGATTCAGGACGTTTTTGAAGCCGGATTTTGCGAAGCGGATCCGAAGCGTCGTACCATCCACCCAGGAATGCACACGATAGTCATCGGGAGCGTTCCCCGAAATGGTTTCCCGAAGGGAAATACTGTCACCGGAATAGGTTTTTAACGAAACCTTTCCTGCAGACCAGTCAAGATCGATATTCTCCACTCTGTCCGTGATCTCACGGTCTCCTCCGATGTACTGGTCGGCATTTTCATAATCCTCGAAGGAAAAGGGGAGGCTGGAAAGTGTCATGCAGCCTGTAAGGCTGGATGCGATTATAGTAACAACAGCGATAAGTGCGATAATTTTCTTCATGATTTTCTTCTCCTCAGAATATTTAAATTGATTATCATTCTTCACGGGATCTGTTCTTCCCGCGGATCAGTCCGACGGCAATCAGAACCGCTCCGATCAGGACGCATGAAAGAAGTGTGATCCATCTGGTGTTTCCGTCTACCGTCGCGACATTCCACTGAAGCGGCCGGAATACCGGGAACTGCGCCTGTGCCCCTAAAAGAAGGTTCATTACCATGGTAGCAAAGAACTCAAACAGCCCCACCATGACGACGACAATCCCTGCACGGGTCAGTCCCGAACACGGCAGATATCTCAGCACAGCCCACACTGCGAATGCCAGTACGATGAACGGTCCGGAAATGACCGCGGCCTGCCAGAACCAGCGGCTGAACGCGCCGTCTGAAACGCGAAGACCGATTGCAAGCATCATCAGGAAGAAGAGCAGCGTGTCCACGGCAAGTACAACAAGCGCTTTGTTGTTTCCAATCCTTTCCGCGACTGGTTTCGACCGCACGACAAATGGCAGGAACACAACGGATAATCCGAACAGTGTTGACAAAGCCGCGACGAAGAACCAGCTTCCTCCGCTGTAAATGCAGACGACCGCTAAAAGCAGTATCAGGCTTGCTGTCGATGAAACAAAGGTCCAGAGCGCCTTATTTTCCCGCACCATGATCGGTACGATGATCAGCGAAGCCGCAAGGAGCAGCGCCGCCAGTACGATGAAGAACCAGCTCAGTCCGTGACCGGTTGCCAGGTTTACGATCAGGCAGACGAGAATCGGTATCATGAAGATTCCGGCAATGATGGTGCCTGCCAGGGTTGATTTTCTCTTGAAGTATTTATTCTGCTCCCGCAGCACTTCCTGCTTCTCGGCAGCGACCGCGCTCTCGATTTCGGCGCCTTCCATACGCCTAAGAAGCGCACGGCAGTCGGGACATTCGAGGAGGTGCTCCCGGACGACCGCAGCGGATTCTTCGCTTACGACCTGGTCCTGATAGAGGGGCAGGAGATCGCGGATCAGATTGCAGTTGTATTTCATAATTCCCCCATCCTTTCTG
>CADCPV010000445.1 GCA_902803345.1 uncultured Eubacteriales bacterium
AGCGGGTACGGCCTTATGGATTATCTGAAACCGCGGCTTTTCGACAAAATCGGCATCGATGCGAAAAACCTGAGCTGGGCACGGATGAGGGCGGCCTGAACATCCGACTTCCCGGCACGCCGGAACCGGAACCGATCTTCGCGATCCGGAAATAAGATCCGGACAAAACAAAGCAAGGCAGGACAGGAATTCTTTTGATATTTCCACTATAATCAACTGCGAAAGGAGGGATACCGATGAACTGGGTAAAGATGATCAATGATTCCATTGCATTCATGGAAGACCATCTGACGGCTGAGATCACGCTGTCGGATACGGCACGGAGCGTGAATCTTTCGGCATTTCATTTCCAGCGGGCATTTACGCTTCTTACGGGCATGTCGCCGTCGGAATACCTGCGGAAAAGGCGCCTTTCGCAGGCTGGGGCGGAACTTCAGCACGGAAATGAGAAAGTGATCGATATCGCGCTGAAGTACGGATATGATTCGCCGGAAAGCTTCACAAAAGCATTCGTACGATACCATGGTTTTTCACCGATGCAGGTCAGAAAGGGAAGCCCGATTCAGTTTATGAACCGGTTTACCGTCCAAATCACAATTGAAGGAGGAAATATCATGGAATACAGTATTGAAAAGTGGGAAGAGATGGACCTTCTGGTTCACGCAGGCGATTTCAGCCCGGAGACCAGCGATAAAGAGATCCCGAAGTTCTGGGACGCTTACTATGCCGATGAGGCATACAGCAAAATCCCCGGATACCTCGGCGTGTGCGCACAGCAGAAAACAGACGGAAACACCTTCCGCTACGGAATCGGCTGCAAAGCTTCTGATGTGGAAGGCATTCCGAATGGCTTCGAGATTATTCATATCCCGGCTTACACCTGGGCAGTCTTCAAATGTGTCGGCCCTTCGCCCGATGCCATTCAGGCCATGTGGGAGAGGATCTACAAGGAATGGCTCCCGTCAGCGGATTATGAGCTGATCCCGGACTACGATATCGAAAACTATCTGCCCGGCGATCCGACCGCACCAGATTATGTCAGCGAGATCTGTATCCCGGTGAAGAAACAGTAAAGAAGTGTATTGCAGAAGAATAAATCCCCCTGAGGCGAGCATTGTTGTCGCCGCAGGGGGATTTATTGTCCAAAGGGTATTGGGCTGTTGGGGCGTGATCACTTCGGGCCGAGGGTTATCGTACTGCTTCTGATGTGTATTGGAACCGTCACCGAAGGGGGAGTATAAGCCCGGAGGCGAGTTCCGCGCTTATCACCCTTCGTACTTTTTCTGGTAGTTGATCACGGAATCATCCAGCTCCCAGCCGAGCTTCTCGTAATGCGCAGGGGTTTGAAAAGTTCCAGGAGTTCAAGGTCTTCAGCATTCATATTCCGTTCCTCCTCGTGGAAAATTGTATAATAAAGCCGCGGAATGTCTCCGCGGCTTTATTCTTATCCGTTGTATTTCTCCTGCTGCGCTCTGATCAGCTCCGCATCGGAGAAATAGTTGATCTTCATTGCGTCCTTGACTTCCGAAAGCGTCTGCTGTCCGACGGCGCGGGCCTTCTCGCAGCCGGCCTTCAGGATGTCGTAGACTGCCGGGATATCCTTCTCCCATTCGGCACGGCGTGCGCGGATCGGAGAGAGGGTTTCCTGCATCACGTTGTTGAGGAATTTCTTAACCTTCACGTCGCCCAGGCCCCCGCGCTGGTAATGCGCCTTCAGTTCATCAAGGTTCGCATAATCCGGCAGGTATTCCGCGAAATGCTCATCCCTGCAGAAAGCGTCGAGATAGGTGAAGACCGTGTTGCCTTCAAGATGCCCCGGATCGCTGACCCTGAGATGCGTTGGGTCGGTGAACATCGACATGACCTTCTGGCGGACTTCCTCCTCCGGATCGGAGAGGTAAATGCAGTTCCCGAGCGACTTGGACATTTTCGCCTTGCCGTCGGTGCCGGGAAGCCTGAGACAGGCCTTGTTGTCCGGCAGAAGGATTTCCGGCTCGACGAGAACGTCGGTATTGTAAACGGAATTGAATTTCCGCACGATTTCACGGGTCTGCTCGATCATCGGCTCCTGGTCCTCGCCGACCGGGACGACATTGCCCTTGAACAGCGTGATGTCCGCTGCCTGGCTGATCGGATAGGTGAAGAATCCGACCGGGATTGAAGCTTCGAAATTGCGCATCTGGATCTCGGACTTGACGGTCGGGTTCCGCTGAAGCCTGGAAACCGTTACGAGATTCATGTAGTAGAAGGAAAGTTCCGTCAGTTCCGGAATCTGCGACTGGATAAACAGGGTCGAAATCTTCGGGTCCAGTCCTGCGGACAGGTAGTCCAGCGCGACTTCGATGATGTTCTGACGGACCTTTTCCGGGTTCTCCATGTTGTCCGTGAGCGCCTGCGCGTCCGCAATCATGATAAAGATATTGTCGTATTCGCCGGAGTTCTGCAGCTCCACGCGCCGCCGAAGGGATCCGACATAATGTCCGATATGCAGTTTGCCGGTGGGTCTGTCACCGGTCAGGATTGTTTTGCTCATGAGTTGGTCACCTCTTTTTCACAGTAAACTGTATTCTACCACAGATACCGGGTATAAAGCAAGATGAAATTTATACTCTCCGGAATACCGGGATCACGTCAATCGGCGCGGGAGCGGTAATGGTCTGTCCGCCCTGATATTCGGTGCCGTCTTCCATATTCATCCAGATACCTTCCGGGAGGTAAACCTCACGTTCCGTAACGCCTTCATAAAGGATCGGTGCGACAAGAATTTCCGGGCCGAACATGTACTGGTCGTCGATCTCCCAGGCTTTCGGATCTTCCGGGAAATCGTAGAACAAGGGCCGCATGACGGGAGTACCCTTCTCGTGCGCTTCTTTCATGAGGTTCCGGATGTAGGGCCGCAGCCGTTCCCGGACCGCAATGTATTTCTTACAGATTTCGAAAACTTCCGGGCCGTAGCTCCAGATTTCGTTCTCCGCGCCGGAGATCGCGACACCGCCGCCGGTCGTCCCGATCGGCTCCTTGAAAGGCGCGCGGAAGCCGTGCAGCCGCATGACCGGACAGAAGCAGCCGAAGGCGAACCACCGTACAAGAAGCTCTTTGAACTTCTCGGATCGGATATCGCCGCCGTGGAAGCCGCCGATGTCGGTGGTCCACCAGGGGATGCCCGCAAGGCCCATGTTGAGGCCTGCGCGAAGCTGGTTCCGAAGCGAGCGGAAGGAGCAGTCGATATCGCCGGACCATACGAGCGCGCCGTAGCGCTGGGAACCGGCCCAGGCACAGCGGAGGAGATTGACGATATTCTCCTGCCCTGCTTTTTCCATGCCCTCGTA
>CADCPV010000446.1 GCA_902803345.1 uncultured Eubacteriales bacterium
TCAGCTCCTTGAAATCAGCCGGAACGCAGGGATCTACTGCAAGACCGGAAAACTCGGGACGGATGCCCAGAATATACTGGGAAACATTCATGAAGGTCCATGCCGCAGTACCCGTCAGCCAGGAGTTCTTCGCTTCACCGAAGTGCGGCGCGTCACGGCCCGCAACCATCTGCGAGTATACATAGGGCTCAGTCGAATGGATCTCGGAAATCTCCTCGACATAGGCCGGAGCCGTCTTCTTCCAGATCTCGAATGCGCGCGAGCCTCTGCCGATCCGGGTCTCGCCGATCGACACCCACGGATTGTTGTGGCAGAAGATGCCGGCATTCTCCTTGTATCCCGGCGGGTAGGAGGAAATCTCACCCAGTTCGAGATGGTACTTCGTGTAAGCCGGCTGCTGCAGCACGATACCATACTTCGTATCAAGCCGGTCGCGTACGGAATTCATCGCCTGAAGCGCCTTGCCTTCCTTGATGCCGACGTCTGCGAGTACGCAGAAACCGTTGGACTCGATGAATATCTGGCCTTCTTCGCATACATGCGATCCGACCGGATTCGAGAATGCGTCGTAGGCGCGGATGAACCATTCGCCGTCCCAGCCTGCATCCAGAATCGTGTCGTACATCTTGTCGACATCTGCGAGCGCGTCCGCGGCTTCTTCGTCGAAGCCCTTCAGTTTCAGCATTTCCGCGTACTCTCTGCCGTATTTCACGAACATGCCGGCGATGAAGACGGATTCCGCGACCGGTCCCTCGGAAGGTCCGAAGGTCTGGAAGGATTCGCCCGGATACTCCGAGAAGCAGTTCAGGTTCAGGCAGTCGTTCCAGTCGGCGCGGCCGATTAAAGGCAGACCGTGCGGTCCGAGATGCGTTCTTGTATAATTGAAGCTCCTTCTCAGGTGCTCTAAAAGCGTCGTTGCAACGCTCATATCGCAGTCATAAGCCACCATTTCATCCAGGATCGCGTCATCGCCGGTCTCCTTGATATAGGCCGCAACGCCTGCGACAAGCCACAGCGGGTCGTCGTTGAAGCCGGAACCGATATCGGCATTGCCCTGCTTTGTCAGCGGCTGATACTGATGGTATGCGGAGCCGTCCTGGAACTGCGTTGCCGCAATGTCCAGAATACGCTGGCGTGCGCGGTCCGGAATCAGGTGTACGAAACCGAACAGGTCCTGTGAGGAATCGCGGAAGCCCATACCTCTGCCGATGCCGGATTCATAGTAGGACGCCGAACGCGACATATTGAAAGTAACCATGCACTGGTACTGGTTCCAGATGTTGACCATGCGGTCCAGCTTCTCATCGCCGGTCTGTGCCTGGTAGATCGAAAGCAGGTCATCCCAGTAAGCACGGAGATCTGCGAGGGCCTTGTCCACCTGTTCGTCGGTCTGGTAGCGGGCAATCGCCGCAACCGCACCGTCCTTCTTGATGATGCCGGGCGCTTCCCATTTGTCGTCCATCGGGTTCTCGTTGTAGCCAAGAAGGAAAATGAAGCTCTTCTCTTCGCCGGGCTGAAGCGTCACTTTGATGTGATGCGAGCCGATGACCGCGCCGCCGGATGCGATGGAATTGTAGGAAGTGTTTTCCGCAAGAGCCTTGGGATTGCCGGTGCCGTTGTAGACGCCGATGAAATCGTCGCGCTGTGTATCAAAGCCGTCGATCGGGCTGTTCACCGTATAATACGCGTAGTGGTTCCGGCGCTCACGATATTCGGTCTTGTGGTAGATTGTCGAACCAACCAGTTCGATTTCACCGAGGGACAGGTTCCGCTGGAAGTTCTCGCCGTCGGTCTGGGCATTCCAGAAGCAGAATTCCACATAGGAATACAGGTCCAGAGTTTCAGTCTTGTAGCCGGTGTTCTTCAGTTTCAGGCGGTTGACTTCGAGCCACTCCTTGAGCGGAACGAAAGCTAAAAGATCCATCGCGATCGGGCCTTTTTCCGAGAAAATCTCGGTATAGCCGAGGCCGTGATGACACTCATATTTGTCCAGCGGCGTCTGTACAGGCTGCCAGCCGGGTGTGAAGACCGTATCATTGTGGCGGATATAGTAATACCGGCCGTTGGTGTCGCGCGGAACGTCATTGTAGCGGTAACGCGTGACACGCAGCATCTTGGCATCCTTGTAGAAGCTGTAGCCGCCCATCGTGTTCGAAATCAGCGAGAAGAAATCCTCGTTGCCGAGATAGTTGATCCAGGGCTGCGGCGTCATCGGGGTCTCAATGACATATTCGCGCCTTGAATCGTCAAAATGGCCAAATTTCATCTTTTCGTCCTCCAGTCATATTTTTCCGTAATCCATCGATCCAATCCCGGATACTGCTATATTACATTTTACAGAAAAATCGAAAAAAGTGCAATACAGAATATGCAGATTTCACAGAAAAATCAAGTCCCTGTCCGCCTTGAAAATGCATCGAATGCAGCGGCGACAAAGATCGCCGGGGAATTCCAGTAAATCGCAATCTCGTTCTGGTCCGGACACATCGTCTCATCAAGCCAGTACTTCGCAGGATACACTTTCTTATTCAGCTTTTCCCTGGCGATCGTGGAAGGATTTTTCTTGTTGGGAATGCCAGAAACGAGACCCGGTACCGGATCTTCAATGCCGTCGGATGCGGACTGACGATGATGCGGATTCATATAGGGCTTCGTGCCGAAGCCTGTAACAAAGCTCACATCAAGCGCATTGAGCCCTAAAAGGTAATCGAGCTGGAACTGTGCAGCATCCCGGTAAGCTTCTTTTTTCGACAGAAGATATGCCGCGATCAGCACCATGCCGTTTCCCATAATCGGCAGGATGCTGCCCCAGATGTAATTGTCGGGATCCAGCGCCGTTCCGTAGCCGGCTTCACCGAAAACCCGATGCTGCTCTCTCCCTGCCTGAGCCGGTAGGTTCCGCTGGGGAGATCAGGCAGCAGGATCTTCGCGGTCCGGTCTCCGGATGCCGCATCAAAATACGTCCGGATCTGATCAGATCTTCTGATCTCACTGCCTTCGCCGTCCGACAGCACAAGCGGTTCTTCGGATGTGACGACAGCAGATTTCGGGAGCTTTTCCGCAA
>CADCPV010000447.1 GCA_902803345.1 uncultured Eubacteriales bacterium
AAACACTGCCGCTGCGGAAGAGATCCTTCCGCCGAGTTTCAGATATTCCAGCGTGTCAAAAACCGCAATGACATGTGCGTCCTTCTGCTCCCGGAGAATGGTTTCGGCAATCTTTTCCGCAGACTCTCCGGCTTCCCGAAGCTGTACAGCGCGCTCCACAATGATGTACTGAGAAATACAGAATTGCTGTGTGTCGATAACAAACACCTGTCCGGGATATTCCTGCGCAGCCATACATGCACTTTGGAAGGATCCTGAAACGCCCGATGACAGACAGAAGCACAGTACCTGATCTCCCTCTGATACCGCTTTCCCGAAAGCTTCCTTGTAAGTATATGGCGGTATCTGGCTTGTTTTCGGAATTTCATCCGTCTCAACCAGCTTCTCATAAAAAGCATGCGGAGACAGCGTCACACCGTCCAGATATACCTCTCCTCCGAATCTGACCGTAAGAGGCAGGATCGTGATGTCCCATTCTTTTGCCTTTTCCTGCGAAATATCGCTTGCAGAATCCGTTATAATCCGTATATTCATCATAATCTCCATCTACAATTATGATATAAATTCCCGTTGATAATCGTCTTTTTCATACGGCAATCCATCTTTAAAATCTGCGATTTGTTGAGAATAATTGTAACCTACCGGTTTCAAAGAAACTATCTAAAAATATGCAAAAGGCAAAATGATCCTGATTGGCAGCTTTTGTATCAAATCGGATATTCTGCAGCAGGTATCGGGATGATCCATTTCACCATAAGGCCTTTCTCCGAAATATTTTATTGAAATATTCCGAATTTCAAGGATGATTATAATTGAAGCACAGGATCCTGAGTCAGAGAAAATTTTATCAAAATTTTCTGAATTCCGTTTTAGTTTCCCTGACTACGATCATCATAGCGGCAGCCGTTTCATCGGCAATGGCGTTTGTTCCTGCAATATTTCCCTCAAAACAGACCAGAATCATTTTCGGGTTCATCATCCTGACGATTTTCATTCCCGGAACAACAATGATCGTGCCGCAGTTTGAACTTGCGGCAAAGCTGCAGTTCATCAACAAATTCGAAGGTCTGATCCCATTCTATGTCGGTCCTGTCATTGATCCCGGTCGTTGTGATCTTCATTTTGTGCCAGAGATATTTTGTAAGCGGACTGACAGCAGGCAGTGTCAAAGGCTGATATCTCAGATCGTATTTGAATAGCTGAAAAAAAGGACGTCCCATTGAATTTTGAGACGCCCTCTGATTTTTATCGGATATTATCCGGAAAGACTATTCAGCAAGATCTGCGGTGAAGAAACTCACGATCGCGGTGTTCAGCGCGTCTACTGTAGCCGGATCCTGTCCATAGAAGTTATAGGAGTGATCCAGGATGCTTTCCGTAATGACGGTCGAGCCGAATGCATCAGCGCAATTCTGGGAAACTGAAGGGCTTACGATGGAGTCATTGGTGGAGTAGATGGTCAGAGAATTTCCATCGTATTTCGCGGCAGCCAGTTCAGCCATATCTTCCCCGTAGGCTTCAAGGTCATTGAAGAATTCATTGGAGAGAAGCTGTTCGCCATATGCGCCGGGGAACGGATACATATCGTCGGTACCCTTGATGGTTTCTTTCATCATGTCGTAGTTTTCCTGTCCGCCGAACATGATGACCATATCCGCGAGGGAAACAGCAGGTGCCACGAAGACGATGGAATCAAATTTGATCATATCTTCAATGAGCATCTGCGAAACGATACGGCCGCCCATGGAGTAACCCATAGCTCCGACTTTCTCGGCGCCGTATGTTTCTTTTGCGTAATTGATGACATCCAGAACATCATTGCACATATAGGACATGGCGTTGAGATGGTAATCCTCAGTGGATGCGCCGCAGCCCGGAAAATCGAGTTCCGCAACGAGGATGCCGTTTTGGGCAAGTCCGTTGGCGACAACATCATATCCGCCCCATTCATTATGATTGCCGTGATGACCGTGGATCAGTACGACAACCGCTGCCGGATCCCCTTCCGGCAGAAGAAAATAAGCCGGAATATTCGCTTCACGGGTGGTTGACGGAACAGATACTTCCGAATAATCCGCATCCGCGAATACTCCGGAGCTGATGACAAACAGCATCAAAACAGAAACAATAAACAACAATCTTTTCATATTTCTTCCTTTCCCGGCAATTAAATTATTGCCAATTTCATTATAATTCTGATTTGTTATTCAGTTTGTTCCAGTTTTCGTATCAGATACCGCTCTGAATAGATGCTTCAAAGCAATGATCCGAATTTTTGAATTTCGTGATCCAGGTTTTCATAAAACTGTCCGATCTGGATACCGTCCGCAAGGGCATGATGGACCAGTATCGAAACCGGCATGATCATTTTTCCGCTTGCATTTTCTTCATATTTCCCCCACGTTATCCTGGGGTTAGACTCTTCCCCTCCGACAGGCTGGATCAGAGCGCTGTAATGAAGCCAGGGGATCGTGGAAATAAAATACATGCTTTCTACATCCTTATCCTCTGTGATTCCGTTTTCTTTACAGTCTTTTCTGGCTTTTTCGGCTTGATCATAATACGTCCGGAGGTCCATGTGATGGCGGATCGTGCAGTAGCAATAGGTCGAGTCGGCTAACAGCTCTATATGGGATGTCGGGCATTCAGCGTATTCCACGATCTGATCTCCCCGTATCCTTTGTCTGAGTTCTTTTACCCCATCCGCGGCCAGAGCGGCTGCATGAAGGATCGTCAGATAAAAAGATCGTTTATTCTGTTTGCTGTATTGCAGGGCTTTTGTGACATCAACATTTACCGTTGTGCCTGCATACGGATATTGAAGTGATCTGAAATAATCAAAATGAGATCGGCGTTTATAATGCTCCATATCCAGTATCGTATAAGTCATATCTGCTCCACTTTCTCTAAATCCTGATCTGCAGCCCGTTCACGTTTTTATTCAACTGTCCATTCTGTCCAATCGATATGATTGTATTGCATAACATCGTCGGAGAATTCCATTCCAAGTTTTTTATAGAAAGGAACTGCTTTCTCGTTAGCGATCAGATAAACGGCAATATCTCTTTCACCGCCGGCAAGCTCATGAGCCTTTTTCATCAGCTTCGTCGCAATTCCCTGCCTCTCATAGTTTCTGTCTACCCCAAGATCGGTAACATACAGCCAATAACAGAAATCGGTCAGTCCGAAAAGCACTCCCACTGCAATACCCTCTTCATTTCGGGCAATAAGACTGATAGATACGTTTTTGACAAGCTTCGCTATCCTTTCATGGAACCTTTCTTTGGGATATTGCGATCCGAGATCGGTTCTTTTCAGAAAATCTATATATTCTTCAGCCGTTATATATTCTTCAGAAATTATAATGTTGTTTTCCTTCATATCTGCCCCATGCTGAATCCGGGAGATAATTCATCTCAGAAAATCCCGGTTTGAACCGGTCCCGGCAAACCGGATTTACCGATTCTGACGATATCGTACAATTTCTCAGGCATCCCCAAACACTCCGTCAAACAAAACCGATACGGAATCTTTTATTTCCTCTTATCATTCCTTCAGATACTATAGGACAGGCTTTAAATCAGGCTATGATCGAAGTATCCGGATCTTCGAATTATAATGGAAAAAGGATCAAAAGGAATTAATGATGAACAGTCGAAACAAACAGCAAAAAATACTTGACAAAAAAATGGCCAGGATATGGCAGTCATTCAGGGATGTTGGGAATGAAAAGCAGGCTGAATTGACTGATCATACTTTTTCCTTCCATATCGATGACATAGGCACAGGCTGGGAATACGTTCATTTTGTTCTGGATACCGCAGGATATGGATTCCGTATCAGCTATATCGGACCGGGGGTATCTGATTTTGTCGAATCCATGACATCTTTGAAAAAGAATGAATCAAAGGAGTTTACCTGGTACGATGAACCCGGTGAATATACCTGGATCGTTTCCCGTCAGGGTGAAATTGTGTATGTGGAAGCTCCCAACGGAAAAAACGGCTTCTTTCTGAAATATGAGTATTTCAGAAATCAGATTATGGAAGGCTATAAAAAAAGTATTTACGGCACAGAGTAATTTTTCCCA
>CADCPV010000448.1 GCA_902803345.1 uncultured Eubacteriales bacterium
GCATAGGTCTCGATCATGGCTGCGTCTGTTTCGGCCGCCGTCAGGTTGGAACACTGGGCAAAAGCCGCAATCCCGATCCGATCCACACTTTGCGGAAGCTTCAGTTCCCGGATACCGGTATACATGAACGCATACGATCCGATGTTCTCGATTCCTTCCTCGAAAACAACTTCCTCCAGCGTGGAACAGTATGCAAAGGCATACTGCGATATCAGCTTCACCGATCCCGGTATCTTGATGCTCGTCAGCGGAAGGCCCATCAGCGCAGAGGTTCCGATATACACCGTGCCCTCCGGAATCGTCAGATGGCCGTCCTCGTCCGGCATATTCGATGCGACCAGAATGGTACCGTCGCTGCTGTACAGCTTGCCGTCAATAATCCGGTAGTTCTCCGAGTTCTCGTCTTCCAGAATGAATTCCGAGACCGCGATGCCGGAGAAAGCCGCCGGCCTGATCCACTGGATCGACGCCGGAAGTACACAGCCATCCGGGAACGAACAGCCGTAGCCCAGAGACTCCGCGCCCAGCTCCTCGAGGTTTTTCGGGAGTGCCGTGATTTCCGTGAAGCAGGAATACAGTGCCCGATCTCCGATGACCCGGATGCTGTCCGGAAGATTCACATTGAACATGCCGAAGAACTCGAAGGCATGTGCGGAAAGAACTTCCACTGTATCCGGGAGTACCATTTCCGGAACGGACGCACCGGAAGACACATCGATGATGGAATCCAAACCTGATCCGATGACCGTCACCGGCAGTCCTTCCACCCCCGCGGGAACCGTCACGATTTCATCTTCGCCCACATAGGAATACAGCGCCGCGTGCGTCGGTGTCAGGATGAAATGCATCGTGCCCTGTTCTGTCGACACATCCCGCTCTCCGATCACCGGCTCTACATCATAAGACACCGTAATGCCCTCGCGGGTTGCATATTCTTCAGCAAAACTTCCTTCGCTGCAGTGGAAAATCATATCATCCGAGAACATGGAGCTGCCGGTGATCCGGATCAGGCTGTCCGGCAGATAGATTTCATAAGGATAATCATTGTCAAACCGGTTGTTTTCACCGATCTGCTCCATAATCGCAATGTCAAAGTCCTTTACACCGTCCGGAATGACGTAGACCTTCAGGGGATTCGCCGCAAACTCGATCATGGAGTCTCCGGCCTTCGACAGGAGCGCTCCATCCTGGGACGAGTACCAGGGATTCTCCGGATCGACTTCGAAAGCGCGGTGCGTAAAGCCCGTGAAGGCCTCCTGGCCGATATAACGAAGGTTTTTTCCGATCCGGATGATCTGCTGCTCTTTCGGGGCTTCCGACAGGTTGCTCGAAACCCAGGCCGAACTGAAAGCATATTTGCCGATTGTATGAAGGCTCTCCGGGAAGGCCGGGACTGCAAGGTTCTTTGTAAAATAGAAGGCGTAGTTGCCGATTTCCGCAAGGCCTTCCGGAAGGATTACTTCCGAAAGGCGCGAACACGCGAAGCAGTCCGAAAGAATCCTGACGCACTCCGGCGCGAGCTCGACGCTTCCTTCCATTGCCGCCGGACAGGAATGCGCCAGCGTATAATCTGCAGAATAAAGAACGCCGTCTTTCATCGCATAAGCTTCGTTTTCTTCCGGAAGAATGATCTCCAAAAGATCATTGCTGCACGCAAAAGCGCCGCGGCCGAGATACGTAAGGCCGGCTGGCAGGCTGATCGAGAGAAGCCCGCTTTCCGAGAAAGCATAGGCGCCGATTTCCGTGACAGTTTCCGGAATCTGAAGCTGTGTGAGCGCCTTGCATCCGCCGAATGCCCGGGAGCCGATCTGCTGCAGATTCGCGGGAAGCCGGATTTCCGCAAGGTCCTTGCAGGCATAGAAAGCGGTGGAACCGATTTTTTCGACGGTGTCCGGCAGGATGACCGATTTCACAGGCGTATAGCTGTTTTCACTGTACATAATCAGTTTGCCGAAAGCGCCGATCCCAAGCTCAGTTACCGGCAGCCCTTCTGCACTGTCCGGCACCTCAACCTCTTCATCCGAACCGCTGTAATTTGTCAGAACAGCGTGGTCGTCATACAGCAGGAAGTCCATCTCACCCTTTTCCGTACGGACGGACACCGTTCCGCACTTGCCTTCCGGCTCGATCTTAACCGGGTCCGCAACATAGCGTTCTCCGTTTTCGTCCTCAATCGTGACAAGATAATACAGATCCTCCGAAAGCTCGGAAGCATGCACGATCGAAAAGCCGAAGGAATCCTCCAGATTTTCCATCTGGGAGCCTGTCAGCTCTCCGTCACTCCATTCCGACAGCGGCAGCAGTTCCCCGTCTGCATTCCACGTGGGGATCAGCCACTGGAAATAGTAGAAAATCGAATCATAATGCGAGACGTCTATGGTCTCCTTGCCGCCCGAATCCGCATCTCCGGAAGCAGAGTTGATCGTCCGGATTGACAGCGTGCCGCTCTTCCTGTCCTCCTGCAGCACGATGCTGATATCGGTGGCTTCGCAGACGAGACGCGTAAAATAGGAAATGCCGCTCGACAGAAGACGCGTTCTCCGGGTCTGATAAAGCACGCGGCGTTTGCTGCGCTCGGCTTCCTCCATCGGCCAGAGACGGCTGTTCTCACCGGACTGCAGGACGACAAGCTCCGGGTCCAGCGCGAAATGCATAACGCCTTCCTTGTCCACATCCGCCGTGCAGTTCTCCAAAGCGGGAATGAATTCACCGTCCCCGACTCTGCAGAGGATCGTATAGCTCGCCTTGACGATGTTTTCCTGCTGTTCTTCGGTGAGTTCGATCGTATATTCGCCGTCACGGATTTCCGGCGCCGGGATTGTCCAGTCTCTTCTTTCCGCGTTCTGCCAGAGTTTGCTGATGCGCTCCAAAAGGGTATAATACTCCCCGTTCAGACCGAGCTCCTTATAGGTGTTCTGCATTTCGTAGAACTGGCTGCGGTTTCCCGACGGGTAATACAGGGTAACGCCGCAGGCGTTTTCCACATTTGAATAGTTATGGACGATCAGTTCCCCGAGCCGCCGAAGAAGCGCTTCGCTCTTGTCCGCGTCGAGTTCCGAAAGCCTGTCGGTAAAATCCCCAAGATCCACGAGATCAAAGGCGTAGAGCGTTCCTTCTTCCGCCTTTCCCGTGAGGCCGAAGCTCTTCGAATCATTCCGGATCGCCGCAAGACCTGCGACACCGCCCTTGTTGACGCTCTCCAGCATCGCGGAGGCGGCGTTTCCGAGTGCACGCTGCATCATACTGATTGCGGACAGGTCCGCGACGCTGATTGTCACGTCCGGGTCATAGTATTCGTTTCGCTTCGCTTCGTAATAATCCCGGTAGCAGTCCACGATCGCGCCGCCGATTTCCACGGGATCATCGCTGTCATTCAGGATACTGAGCCAGTGGTAATCCCAGCCGTCACCGGGTTCTACTTCCTCCGAGCCCACATAATAATCCGCGAATTTCGACCAGATCGTCATATTCTCGAGGCAGCCCATGAGACAGGCGTCAAAGCCCACAAGGTCCAGATTATCTGCACCGGAGAATTTCGTTTCGCTCATCGCAAGATCCATTTCCGACAGCAGAAGCCCGTCGCCGTTATAGAGTTCATCCGAGCCGTAGCCCCATAAAGGTCCGCCGCCGTGATCCCACATGACAAGCATGTAGTGTTCCGCAGGGAAATATTCCGTGCAGAAATTGACAAAACCCGTGAGCGTTTCCTTCGCGCCCATATCCGCGTTTTTCTCGGTCGATGCGACAACGCGCTGATCAGTCCCGAGACTCATGTCAATGACACAGTTTTTGTCACAGGGAATATTGGTTGTCCAGCGTGTCGATCCGCCGGTATAAAGAATCAGGTTTGTACGCGAAAAGTCCAGTCCGGATGCCGCCATTTCCTCCATATCGTTGCTGGCGGCGCCGAGAGCGCTCTCAAGGTTCGAGCCAATCATATAGACCATGACCGTCCAGGGTTTTTCCTCGCCGGGCTCGATCTGAATGTCCGTGATTTCCGCGTCTTCGGAGTTGAATTCCTGGTTTTTCTTGGCCAGCGCGCGGGAATATTCTCCCGCATCGGAAGTGCTTTCGGAATTGTCATCCGGATCGGTGCTTTCCTCTTCGGTCGGTTCTTCGGAGCTTTCTTCTTCGGTCGTTTCCGCTTCCGTCGTCTCTTCCGTACTGCTTTCTTCTGAGGAGCGCTCCGTCAGAGGCTCTGTTTCTGTCTCCTCCGGGGTCGTCTCTTCCTGAGTTGTCTCTGTCTCAGGGGAAGTCTGCTCATCGGTTTCACGGCTTGTCCGGATGACCTCCGCGCCTTCTTCCCTGCCCTTGAAAATACCGCAGGAAGACAGACCTGACAGAATCAGGACTGCTGCTAAAAATATACAAAGACCATGCTTCATCACAAAACCTCCTTCATGGCCGGGGTTCAATCTGCCGAAACCGTTTCGGTCCAGGGCCAGTTATTTTCAAAAGCCCACTCGTAAGCGGAACTGTCTTTTTCAACATACAGTGTCAGCGGTTCTTCCGGCAGATCCCGATAAAGCCGGTCCGAAAAAGCGTAAGACCGGATTACGGTCACGCTTTGCGGAATCACAATGCCTTCAAGGCCGTCGCAGAGCGCAAAAGCGAGCTTTCCGATCGCAAAAACGCCTTCCGGAATCTCCAGAATGCCGGTTTTTTCACCCGGGCAGGAAATCAGCACCCGTCCGGAGCCGTCCATCAACATTCCGTCCACAGCGGAGAACGAAGTATTCTTTTCATTCACTTCATATGCGGCGATCCGGAGGCAGGTAAAACAGTTCACGCCGATTTCCTGCAGGTTTTCCGGAATCAGAAGAACCTGCGCTTCCAGCTCTTCGTAACGCTCCGCATTCCGGTCGCCGTAGCGGGTTGCGAGCACATGGTTTCCGATCTTCCGGAGGCTTGCGGGAAGCACGATCTGCTCCGGATAAATGTCGGAAAAGGCGCCTTCTTTGATTTCGACCAGGTTCTCGCCGAAATCGATCTTTTTCAGTTTGGAGCAGAAGGAGAAAGCCCCTTCTCCGATGACTTCCGCATGCAGGGAGATCCGTTCCAGCCAGCCGTGACCCTGAAAACAGTTGTCTCCGATCACCCGCAGGCTTTCAGGGAAGTCGATTTCCGTGAAATAGCCCGAATTAAAGTTGCCGGCACCGAGTTCCTCCAGCCCCTCACTGAAATGAATCTCCTCTAAACTGTAGCTTCCGTTGAAGGCATAGTCTCCGATCAGCCGTACGGACGACGGGATCGTCAGGCTTGCGATCCGCTGGTGGGAGAACGCATAGGGGCCGATCTCCTCCGTCCCTTCCGGAATCACAAGTTCATAGTCCGGGCAGACGCCGTGAAGAAGCGTCTTCCCGTCCGCCGAGAAAATCATACCGTCTATAATACAGAAATCCGGCGATTCCGTATCCTCTAATACAAAAGCCCCGACCGTCATGCCCTCAAACGCACCTGATTCAATATCCCGGAGTGTTTTCGGGATCAGAAGCTCCCCGCAATCCTCAAAGACGCCGGAAAATGCTTCTCGGCCAAGCTTTTCAAGCTGCGCCGGAAGTGCTGTGAAATGTTCCCTGCAGACGGAAAAGGCCTGTGACCCGACCACCCGAAGATTTTTTGGGAGATTAATGGTTGAAAGTTTCACATTAAAGAATGCCTGGTCTGCAATCACCTCAACGGTTTCGGGCAGGATGATTTCCCGGGCGACATCGCTTTCATCCGTGAAATAGTTCCATTTTCCGTAAAGGCTGTATTCCCCGGTACCGATGATCGTGACCGGGCGCCCTGCGACTTCAGCCGGGATTTCAATTCGTTCGTCCGTTCCCTTGATCAGCTGCAGACCCGCGTGGTTTTCAGTAAGGTAGAATACCAGTGAGCCGTTTTCTGTCGGAATCTCCGTCTCGGACTGCGGCGGCTCGATATCATTGCTTTTCATGATTCCGTACCGGGTGGCAAAATCGTCTGCATAGGTCCCGGGACTGCAGTGGAAAATCATGCTGTCCCGGTAGATGAAAATGCCCGTCATCCGGATCATGCTGTCCGGGAGGAAGATATCAGAAGTCGTCTTGTCAGACCACATGTCGTACTGTCCGACCTGCGTCAGAATCGAGAGGTCCAGATCCCGAACGCCTTCCGGGACCACCAGAACACGCTCCTTCAGGACAGAAAACTCCGTCAGCGAGTCTCCGCTCTTCGTAAGAAGTGCGCCGTCTTTCCCGGAAAAGCGCGGATTGTCGGGATCGACTGTGAAGCAGCGCGGAACGATGCCCATAAACGCACCGCGCTGGATCTCGGTCAGGTTCTTTCCGATATGGATCTGCTGCATCTCCGAATGAATATATTCCGAAGTCAGGTCCATCAGTTCGTGGCCGAAAGCGTTGTATCCGACCGACTGAAGACTCTCCGGAAGCTTTGGCATCTCAAGGTACAGGGGTTTATAGAAGGCGTAGTTTCGAATGGTCAGAAGTCCTTCCGGAAGGCTCAGAGAATCAAGGTGCGTCCAGGAGAAGCAGTCCGCGCCAATCTCCTCGGTATCCTCGTGCACCGAAGCCGATCCTGTCAGCGCTGCCGGGAAGGCGATCATCGTTTTGTGGTCTTTCGTGTACAGGCCGCTGTCCGTTACACAATAATATTCATTCTCATCGGAAAGGCGGATTTCAGAAAGCGCTTCGCAGCAGGCAAAAATGCCCTTTCCGACAGATTCGATCCGGTCCGGAAGTGTTACGGTCTGAATCGTCGCACAGTCCGAAAAGGCATAGTCCCCGATGCTTCTCAGGCTGTCCGGAAGCGTGATTTCCTGAAGATCCACACAGACCGAGAAAGCCTGCGTCCCGATCAGTTCCAGCCCTTTCGGAAGCACAATGTGCTGCAGGTCCGCACACATATAAAATGCCGCGTGTCCGATTTCCCGGACCGAATCCGGAAGCGTCAGCGACAGCAGCGGATAATGCTCGCCGACACCGACATAGTCCATGTTGATCCGTTTGAAGAAGGCTTTCGGACCGATCGCGGTCAGCGGAACACCGCCGAATTCACCGGGCACCGTGAGTTCCAGGTCATTTCCCTCATAGGACAGAAGCACCGCATGATCCGCATAAACAGCCGCCGTCAGAACGCCTTCAGGCGTCTCCGTCCGCACGGTTTCATAAGCCCGTTCGGGCTCGATCAGGAAAGGCTCCGTCAGGTATTCGCTGCCGTTTACATCCGTGATGCTGACAACATAGTAGAGGTCTCCGGAAACTTCTGAACTCCGGACCTTCGTAAAGCCAAAGGAATCACCAAGCGTGAGGCTTGTTTTTCCTGTATAGTCGCCCGTTTCCCATGAAGATACGGGCATCAGCTCCCCGTCCTCCCGGAAACTCGGAATCAGCTCGTTATAGGCATAACAGATTGCGTCATAAACGCCGACATTGACCGTTTCCCTGCCGTCGGAATCCAGATCCTCCGAGGCGGAATTGACGGTCACTACCGACAGGCTGTCGGATTTCACATCCTCTTTTAAGATTACCGAAACCGGGTCCCGGTCGATATTGTAGCGGCTGTAGAAATAAATACCGCTCGCACAAAGCTCCGTACCTTTTGTCTGATAGATGCGGCGCTTTTTCGTGCTCTCCGTCTGAGTCACAGGCCAGATTTCACTGTCATTTCCGCTTGTCAGGGCAATCAGCGCAGGGTCCTTCGTCAGATGCAGCACGCCGTCCTGATCAGGTGCAATCTCACAGTCGAGAAGGATCGGCCGGTACTGTCCGGGATGCTCCGACAGGAAGATGCTGTAGTTTGCAGAAATCATCTCCTCCTGCTGCTCTTCGCTCAGCTGTACGGTATATTCTTCGCCCGTATCCTCGGATTCGATCTGCCAGTCTTTCCGGGCGGCACTCTGCCAGATTTTCCCGATTGTCTGGAGAAAATCGCTGTAAGCGGTACTGTTCCAGAGGTTCTTGTAAAACTCCCTTGTTTCAAAATACTGCTGCCGGTTCCACAGGGGATAATACAGGCTGACGCCGTAAGACTGGTCCATGTTGGAATAGCTTTTGACGACCAGTTTCGAAAGTGCATGAAGGACCGCATTTTCATCCGGGCTCTCGCCGTTTTCTTCACAGAGGCGCGTAAAGAAACTTCCGATATCCACAAGGTCGTAATCATAGCCGGTTCCTTCCTCGCGTGATCCGATCTGTCCGTAGCTCTGCGCACCGTAGCGGACTTCTGTGAGCGTGGGATATCCGCCTCGAAGAATGATCTCGGAGAGCCGGAGCGATTCGTCTGAAATTGCGGCGACAACCGGCTGGATCCCGGAAAGGTCACAGACCGACAGCGTCAGGTCCGGATTGCTGTACTCCGAACGTTTGGCATCATAGTATTTTTCAAAGCAGTCCACAATTTCCGTGCAGACCGGGAGCGCCTCGTCATAATCGTTCAGGGCTCTGAGGAAATGGTAATCCCAGCCGTCACCGGGCTCCAGCTCCTCGGAACCGACGTAATAATCTGCGTATCTCGACCAGACTGCCATATTTTCAAGGCAGCCCATCATGCAGGCGTCAAAGCCGACAAAGTCGAGGTCCCGAATTCCGGCAAAATCAGTCGCGTCCATTGCAAGCTGCATTTCCGACAGAAGAAGCCCGTCGCCGCCGAACAGCTCGTCCGCGCCGTAGCCCCATAAAGGCCCGCCGCCGTGGTCCCAGAGGATCAGCGCAGTATGTTCGGCCGGATAGTATTCGGTGCAGAAATTAACGAAGGAAGTCAGCGTCTCTTTCGCGCCCATATCCGCGTTTTTCTCGGTGGATGCGATGATCCAGTCGTCCTGATCGCGGGAAAGGTCCAGGATGCTGTTCCTGTCACAGGGAATATCCGACTGCCAGCGGGTGCTGCCGCCGGTGTACAGGATCAGATTGCTTTCCGAAAAATCAATTCCGGAATCTTCCATCTCCGCGATATCGTTACTGGCCGCTCCCAGAGAACTCTCCAGGTTCGATCCGATCATATACACCATGACCGTCCAGCGCTTCTCTGGCTGCGTATCAATGGAAATACCGGTCAGTTTCACATCTTCCGCATGGTATTCCTGGTTCTTTTTTGCGAGCGCCCGCGAATATTCGCCGGAAGTATCGGGAGCGGATTCTGTTTCGGATTCCGTGGTTTCGGTGCCAGTATCCGCACCATCGGCGCCGGTTTCTGTGCTGTTCGATTCGGAGTCAGCCGGCGATGTGTCTTCCGTGTTTTCGAGATCGGAAGCGGATTCGGCCGCAGCCTCTGTATCTGCAGTTCCGCTTTCGCTTTCAGAAACCGTACTCTCATAAACGCTTGCCGAAGAACCGGTTTCCGGCTCCGGCTTTTTCGTGCAGCATACCGTTGAAAGGATCAATATAATTATAAGACAACCTGCGAGTATCCGCCGTTTCATACTCTTCTGCCCCTTGTTTTTATCTTATGAAAATGATACCGTTGATTCGTTCTTTTTTCAAGTCTTTTCTCGCGATCCGAAGCCGAAAAAGCAGGTTTTTCAGCCCTTCTTGGGCATTATTCACAATTTATTCACCTTTTTGACATTTTCTTTATTGATTTTATCATGCAATTATACTATAATAGCATTGTAAAAAAGCACTGCCGGAAGAGTCGGACAGTGCAGAAGGGAGCGTACAGTATGCAGTATTTGATTACGGGCAGAAATATGGAAGTAACTGATGACTTAAGGAATTACATTGAGAAAAAGTTCAACAAACTCAGTAATTACTTTAACGACAACACGGAGATTCATGTTACGCTCAGTGTTCAGCGGGGTGAGCAGAAAGTGGAGGTCACCATCCCGATGAAGGGTAC
>CADCPV010000449.1 GCA_902803345.1 uncultured Eubacteriales bacterium
ACGGACTGCATGACCCGAACGATACAGAATCATTGAACTACAGGAAAAAAGCCTTATGTACAGCCGCTTTGGCTAAACATAAGGCTTCTTTCATTCATAGGCCCAGAGGGGCTCGAACCCACGACCTCTCGCACGTGAAGCGAGCGCTCATCCCAGCTGAGCTATGGACCCATTAGTGCGGAGTCTATTGTACTACAGCTTTTCGGCGGTAGCAAGCGTTTTTTCCAAAAATGTCCGCGCGGGACACCCTTATAGGGACACCGCATAAAGACGCCGCAAAGGGACGTCGAACAGGGGCACCGCACAGGAACACAGTATCGGTATGCTGCGCCTGCATGCGGAAAGCGGCATGGATCTACAGCGAAAACAGCTCATCCACGATGTCTGAAGCGTCCGTCTGGCCAGCCAGGCGGTTCTTGCAGTTGATCAGCTCAGCCTCCACGCTGAGCTTTTTCTTTTCGATGGCATAGGCGATCATCGGGTCAATGTTGCCGGCATGGACGTATCCGAGCCGGATCAGCTCCATCACGGTATCCACCTCATTCTGCTCCGTAAGATACTGCACCAGTTCTACCGCATTCGCGGAAAGCCAGGCATCGTACGCGGGATCCGTCCGGCGATAGTTGACCGCGATGGGGATCTTGTAGGCCGGATGCTGCAGCAGCGCAAACTGCGCGGGCGTATCTCTGCCCTCTCCCAGCAGGAATTCCGCGAGCCGCTGCTCTTCTTCCTCGTCGCCCCACTCTCCCTGCAGGATGAGCTTCAGTTTCTGACCGTTTCTGTTGAAAACCAGGGCGCGGTCGCGGCTGACAGCGCCGATCCCGATATTCCTCAGATGATCCGGAAGATACACGGTCCTGAGGGCGGTGCAGTCCCGGAACGCATTGGCGCCAAGGCTTTCCAGCGTATCCGGCAGCGTGATCTCCCTTAGCCTCCGGCAGCCGGAAAACGCGCGCTCGCCGATGCTTGTGACCGACTCCGGAAGCGTCACCGTGATCAGGTTCTCACAGTTATAAAAAGTCCAGTCCCCTACAAGGCGAACGCCCTCGGGAATAACTAGGTCGGTGATCGCCGAGCAGCCGTAAAAAGCACGGCTCGTGATCTCCTCAAGCTCCGCCGGCAGATGAACTGCTTCAAGGCTCCGGCAGTCTGAAAAGGACCATTCGGAAAATTTCCGGATATGGGCGGGAAAGCGGATACTTCGTACATTGCGGCAGCCGGAAAAGGCATTGATCCCGACTTCCTTTACGGTATCCGGAAGGTCCAGCTCCGTCATCCCCGTGCAGTTATAAAACGCGCTGAAATCGATCCTCACCACGGATTCCGGGATCCGGATCGCCTTCAGCTTCCGGCAGTTTGAAAATGTGCTCACGCCGATGGTCCTGACGCTTTCCGGGATCCGGATCTCTTCCAGTTCGCTGCACCAGTGGAATACACTTTCTCCCAGCTCTTCTATGCCCTCCGGAATGTTTATTTCTTTCAGGCCCCCGCACCAGTGGAAAGCACCAGCGCCGATCCTTCTGACCGACTCCGGCAGCCTGATCGAACGGATCCTTTTGCATCCGTGGAAAAGGTCTGCAGCGATCTCCGTCAGTCCCTGCGGAAGCACGGCTTCTTCCAGCCGGCTGCACCACTGGAATGCGCTTTCCCCTATAGATCCGACGCTTTCAGGGATCACGACACGTTCAAGGCTCAGACAGCCGTGGAACGCATCCGCCCCGATCGACTTCAGCCCCTCCGGGAGAGTCAGCTGTTCGATCTTCCGGCATTCGAAGAAAGCACTGTCCGCGATGGCGGTGATATCTTCCGGCAGCACGACGATACGCCCCTCAGGGTCGCCGTCCTCCACGAGGATGCTGTCCGGGTCGATCTTTTCCTCGGCGTCACGCTTACGCATGCCCCAGGCAGTCGGGCCCGACTCCGTGCCGAGATCCCAGGCGGAAGCCGCCGTATGCTTCACGTGCTTCTTCGCCTCGGCCTCTTCCTCGGCCTTTCGCAGCTCCTCGCGCTCTTCGTCGGTGATCGGCGCATGATATTTGATTAGGACGTGGTCTTTGATTTCAAACAAGGGCAGACTCCTGAAACAGGATTTGTCATACATAAGGCGTTTATGACCCCTTCTGCGGTTCCCCTCCCGCTCCGGATTTCACATACCGGAATCCAGGGAAGTGAAATCCGTCGCTGCGGGCCGTCGACGTCCGCAGAAGGGGTTATAAACGCCTGTTACTTCTATGTCTTACAGATTGCCGTCGAGTTCCAGTGACTCCATCTCACGGATGATCTCTTTCTGGCGCTCATAGAACAGCAGTTCCTTGTTGTGCGCGAAGTACTCCTGGCAGCCGTAGCGGCTGATGAAGCGTGCGCTGTACTCGTTGATCGTCAGCTCCGTGACCAGGATCAGTATCTCCTGTCCCTCGTCGAAGACCTCCTCACAGAAACGGAAAACATTGGAAAGCCGCCGTCCGGCTTCGCGAGCCTTCTCCTTCAGTTCCGTGGTCCGGCGGTCAAAATCCTTCTTCAAAAGGGCGAAGGCTGCTGCATCGTCCGCAGGACGCTCGCGCAGCATCATCTCCGACTCTTCCCGAAGCGCGGCGGCAGAAGCATTGAGTGCATACTGCTGATCAAGGGAGATCGAGCCGGCACGCCGTCCGATATGGAGCTCCTCTATCTTCGCGGCTGCTTCCTCTTCCAGGATCCTGCGGGCATACGCATGACCGCTCTCGTCGGCATTCTCCGCTGCATCTGCATTCTCCCCGGTCAGGGCAGCCTTGGCGTTCCGCAGAGATTTCATCAGTTCTGTCAGTGCAAGCTCTGTGTTGCAGACTGCCTTCAGGTCCTCTCCGATGGCGTCCAGCATCAGTCCAAGCAGGGAAAGACGCTCATCGAAGCCCGCGGAAGACGCGCGCTCACGGATCAGACGGACATCCTGCCCCTCCAGGATACGGCTGACCTGATAATCGGAACGGTACTTGCGGAACAGGTCATAGTAGACCGCGAATTCTTTCGCGATCTTCCGGTCCTGCAGATACTGGACCACCAGATCCTCATC
>CADCPV010000450.1 GCA_902803345.1 uncultured Eubacteriales bacterium
AACCGGACGCTTCCGATTATTCTCGACGACGTATTCGCGGGCTTTGACACGGAGCGGCTGAATTCCTGCCTGAATCTGCTGCGTTCGCTGTCTCGTCAGGTCGTCCTGTTCTCTTCACAGAGCAGAGAAAGAAGACTTTTATAAAAAGGAGATCAGCTTTATATGATCAGTGCCAACAACGTCACTTTAAGGCTTGGCAAAAAAGCGCTTTTTGAGGACGTTAATATCAAATTTACGGAAGGCAACTGCTATGGGATCATCGGTGCAAACGGCGCCGGGAAATCCACCTTCCTCCGGATCCTTTCGGGGACGCTGGAGCCGACGCAGGGTTCTGTTTCGATCACGCCCGGACAGCGGCTTTCGGTCCTCGAGCAGGACCAGAATAAATACGATTCCGAGATCGTAATGGATGCAGTCATGCAGGGAAATGCCCGCCTTTTCGAGATCATGAAGGAAAAGGACGAGATCTACTCGAAGGCCGACTTTACCGACGAGGACGGCGAGAAAGCGGCGGAATTGGAGGCGGAATTTGCCGAGATGAACGGCTGGGAAGCGGAGTCCGACGCGGCGACGCTTCTGAACGGCCTCGGAATCGACGAGAGCCGGCACTACATGCTCGTCGGCGATCTTCCCGGTGCGGAAAAGGTCAAGGTGCTTCTTGCGCGCGCCCTTTTCGGAAACCCGGACATCCTGCTTCTCGACGAGCCGACGAACCACCTGGACCTCGCGGCGATCGACTGGCTGGAGGAGTGGCTGATCAATTTCAACAACACGGTCATCGTTGTTTCCCATGACCGGTACTTCCTGAACAAGGTCTGCACGGCGATCGCGGATGTCGATTACAATAAGATTCAATTATATTCCGGCAACTATGATTTCTGGTATGAATCTTCCCAGCTGATGATCCGTCAGATGAAGGAAGCGAACCGCAAGAAGGAAGAGAAGATTAAGGAACTGCAGGAATTTATCCAGCGCTTCTCCGCAAACGCCTCGAAATCCAAACAGGCGACCTCAAGGAAGCGCGCTCTGGAGAAAATCCAGCTTGACGATATCCGGCCTTCTTCAAGAAAATATCCCTACATTGATTTCCGCCCGGACCGGGAGATCGGAAACGATGTGCTGATGGTCGAAAACCTTTCAAAGACCATCAACGGCGTGAAGGTTCTGGACAATGTCAGCTTTACCTTGAACCGCAATGACAAAGTTGCCTTTGTCGGATCGGATGAGTTTGCAAAAACCACGCTGTTTAAGATCCTGATGGGCGAAATGGAGCCGGATTCCGGATCCTACAAGTGGGGCGTGACGACGAGCCGCAGCTATTTCCCCAAGGACAACAACTACGAGTTCCAGTCGGACCTTCGGATTTACGACTGGCTGATGCAGTATTCGCCGGTGAAGGATATCACCTATGTCCGCGGATTCCTGGGCCGCATGCTCTTTGCGGGTGAAGACGGCGAGAAAAAGGTCCGCGTACTTTCCGGCGGCGAGAAGGTCCGCTGTATGCTCTCCAAGATGATGATTTCCGGATCAAACGTCCTGATCTTCGACGAGCCGACGAACCACCTCGACATGGAGTCGATCACGGCCCTGAACCAGGGCATGATGAAATTCCCGGGCGTCATCCTGTTCTGCTGCCGTGACCATCAGCTGGTGCAGACGACTGCAAACCGCATCATCGAATTCCTGCCCGGCGGCATGATCGACAAGATGACAACCTACGATGAATACCTGGCTTCCGATGAAATGGCAATGAAGCGTCAGGTTTATACACTGTCAGAGGCAGAGGAAGAGGAAGACTGAGCGGCATCATGAATGCACTTGCACTGAAGCTCCTTGCGATGTTTATCATGCTGATCGATCATACGGGTGTGGTGCTTCGGCATGCCGGCCTGATCGCGAAGCCCCTGTACCGCGCAATGCGAATTATCGGGCGCGGCGCCTTTCCGATTTTCTGTTTCCAGATCGTCGAAGGGGCGAAACACACGAAGAGGAAATGGTTTTACCTGCTGCGTCTCGTGCTTCTGGCTATTCTTTCAGATGTGTTTTTTGATCTGGCACTGTTCTCGAACTGGCTGGATTTCAAGCATCAGAACGTGTTTTTCACGCTGTCACTGGGGCTGATCATTGTCTATGTGATCCAGTGGGCGACCACGCTTCGCGGGAAGAAGATCATTCTGGGCGTGCTTGCGTCCGGTGTATCTGCAGCGCTTCTTTCGTATCTCGCATCGAAATTCCTCCATACGGATTACGGCGCATCGGGTGTGCTGCAGATTGCCGTCATGGGGCTTTTGGTGCTCCCTCTGGAGCGGATTCCGTATCTGCAGGAACGTGCATTTTCCGTGAGAATGATCCGTGTGCTTGTCTGTGCGGCGGCGATCACAGTCTGTGCCTGGATCTGCAAAGGCACGGAGTGGTTGGCGTATTATGCACTCCTTCCGATCGCGCTTTACAACGGAAAGAAGGGCTATCACAGCAAAGTGCTCCAGTACAGCCTGTATCTGTTCTACCCGGTGCATCTTCTGATCCTGGGACTGATCTTTATCCTGCCGCGCATCCGGTGATTCCGGATCCGAAATCTGACTGAAACCTTTGAAAGGAAATAAATCGAGTATGAAAAAGAAACTGATCTGCATTCTCCTTGCTGCAGCGTTTGTCTTTACGCTTACAGGCTGCAAATCCACCCTTCGTCCGGCGCTTGAGGAATATGCCCGGAAATCGAATATCGCGGAACTGGATCTGTCGGAGATGCTGGATGAAGAAAACGGCTTCCATTTTGGGAAGATTAAATGGGGAATGACGCTGACGGAAGCGGGCGAGGCAACCGAATCCAATGTCAGCAGCATGCTTGGGTACGGACCGAATGATATCGTCGTCTACGAGTCGTCCCTTTTAATCAAAATCCTCGGCAGAAAGAATGACAGTGCGAGTGTTTCAACCATTCTGAAGCAGAGTGACGTATACATGATCTCTTTTGTTTTTCAGTATAATGAGAAATACCCGAATCTGGAAATGCCTGAGCAGAAGCTCTTTGAAGAGTACCTGCCGAAACTCACGGAAACCTTCGGCGAGCCGGATGATTACCGCGAGGAGACACAGACGCAGGAACGCGTTTCTTCGCTCACGAAATGTTATGTCTGGGAGAGCGAGACGGCTGACGGCAAAAAGACAGAGCTTCAGTGGTCGGCGGCTTACATTTCCGGTGCAGATGAGCCGACGCTGGTAACCTTCGGCGTGGTCTGGTACTGCGATGCACTTCTGGAAGCGCAGGAGATGCAGGAAAGCGCAGAGAATGCAGAGTAGGATGGACATATGAAGAATACCCGGGAAGAACATGTACGGGAAGTGCTGCGGCTTCTGGATCGGGAGTACGGAACAGACGACATCTGTTATCTCGACCACGAAACGGATTACCAGTTCCTGTTTGCGGTGATCCTGTCCGCTCAGTGCACAGACGCGCGTGTCAATATGGTGACACCGCATCTGTTTGCGCGGTTTGACACGCTCCAGAAGTTTGCAGACTGCGAGATCACAGACCTTGAGCGGGAAATCCATTCGATCGGTTTTTATCATGCGAAGGCGGCAAACATCAAAGCCTGTGCGAAGAGACTGCTTTCGGTATACGGCGGGAAAGTTCCCGGCACGATGGAAGAGCTTTTGACGCTCCCGGGCGTCGGCCGGAAAACCGCAAATGTTATCCTCGGAAATATCTACCGCAAACCTTCTGTTGTTGTGGATACGCATGTGAAGCGGATCTCAAAAAAGCTCGGATTTACGGAAGAAACCGATCCGGAAAAGGTGGAATACGACCTGATGAAGGTGCTGCCTGAGGAAAACTGGATCCGTTACAACATGCAGATCATAACGCTCGGCCGCACGATCTGCACGGCAAGAAAGCCGGACTGCGCGAACTGCTTTTTGCGGGAAGAGTGCCCTTCGGCTCAGTGAAAGGACAGAATCAATGTTCCAGTTTAACGGAAACAATAAGAAAAAACAGAAGAGAATCACGGCGGTCATTATTATCGTGATTGTGGCAGCCATGCTGATTACGACCATCGTCGGTGCACTTCTGTACGCCCTATGAAAAAGGGAAAAGTACTGACCAATCCGCTGATCCGCTCTGTTCTGCGGCATCCGTATCCTCAGAAAGAGGAACGGGCGCTCACGCGCGACGGGGCGGTTCTTTTCGCGGAAGAAGACGGGACAATTTACGGCACTTCCCAGAGCACCCTGATCTACGACGGAGACTATGCGGAAGCCCTGTGCCTGTACCGAAGCCTCAATGCGGCGCTTGCAGCGGGAATGATTCCGGAAACGCTGCAGCTTCTTCTGACAGTTCCGGTTTCGGAAACGGAACAGATGCTCAGTCAGCGCATGGAGATCCTTACGGAGCTCGCAGAATGCGAAAATCTGCGCATTGCGGGCGGTCATACCACAGTTTCGGATAAAGTCTCAGCTCCGGTGCTTTCGACCGTAATATCGGGCAAATTCGCGAAAAGAGAGGCGCTTTTGGCGGAGGGACGGCTCCGGAAGATGTTCACGGAAGCATCCGGACAGAACCTGCCCGGTCCGGCGCTTGTCATGACCGGTTTTTCGGGCCAGTGCGGCGCAGGGATTCTGCTTCGGGAGAAGCGGGAAGTGCTTCGGGGGCGTTTTTCCGAGGAGTTTCTTTCAGAGGCTGCGCTGTCCCGGGAGATGCTTTCCGTCCGTAAAGCGGCGGAGATGATGCGTGATTTCGGAGCCGTGATGCATCCTGTTTCCGAAGGCGGACTGTTTTCGGCACTGTACAGTTTCGCTGAGGGCTTCGGCTGCGGCTTTACGGTTGATCTTTATGAGGTCCCGATCCGGCAGGAAACAGTGGAGATCTGCAATTTCCTCGACGTGAATCCCTATGAGCTCCTGTCGACAGGCGCCTTAGTTGCTGCAGTGTTGGACGGGGAAGCCTGTGTTTCAGCACTTCAGGGTATCGGTGTACAGGCTTCTGTAATCGGCTGTCTGCAGCCCGGGAAGCAGAAAATCCTGCTGAAAAGAGATGAACAGCGTTATCTCGAACGCCCGAAGCAGGATCCGCTGATGTGCCTTCCAGACTTCGGATAAGTACTTTTATTTTGTGATGCAGATAAGGAGAATTTTGTGAACATTGTGCTTCTGGAACCTGAAATCCCGAGCAATACCGGCAATATCGGCCGTACCTGTGTCGCGACCGGAACGGCGCTGCACCTGATCAAACCGCTCGGGTTTTCCCTTGATGAGAAGAATCTCAGGCGCGCGGGACTGGACTACTGGAAAGATCTGGAACTTTACGTGTATGAGGATTTCCGGGACTTTCTCGCAAGGAATCCCGGTGCGCACATCTATATGGCAACGACCAAGGCGCACCGGACTTATGCAGATGTCTCATACGGCCCGGATGATTACATTATGTTCGGGAAGGAGACCGCCGGCATTCCGGAGGAGATCCTCGTGGCATATGAAGATTTCTGCATCCGGATTCCGATGAGGGGAGACAATCGTTCTCTGAACCTCAGTAATTCCGCCGCAATCATTCTCTATGAAGCGCTTCGGCAGCAGGATTTTTCAGGACTGAGAAAAGAAGGAGAACTGCACAGGCTGAAATGGAGAAGCGGGGCTTCCTGATCGGGACAGCTGCCGGCCGCTGCGACTGGCTGATTTCAGGAAATCCTGCGATCAGCCATATCCATGCAGAGATTATAGGAGTGGCGCGGGAAAACTACGTGAGCTAGCTCGCGTAGATGAAAGCGCCTTTCCTTATTGAAAACAGGCAGAACAAATGTTCGCCTTCCTCTTGAACTTTCGTGAGATTTGTGGT
>CADCPV010000451.1 GCA_902803345.1 uncultured Eubacteriales bacterium
ATTCTTCCACAGTGATGACGCCGTCGTTGCCGACCTTCTCCATTGCGTCGGAGATCAGTTCGCCGACCTTCTCGTCGCCTGCGGAAATGGAAGCGACCTGCGCGATCGCGTTCTTGCTGCTGACCGGCTTGCTCATGGCCTTGAGGCCTTCCACGGCTTCAGCAACTGCAGCTTCGATGCCGCGGCGTACGACCATGGGGTTGGCGCCTGCTGCAACGTTCTTCATGCCTTCCCGGACGATTGCCTGGGCAAGCAGGGTCGCGGTGGTGGTACCGTCGCCGGCGACATCATTCGTCTTGGTAGCGACTTCCTTCACCAGCTGGGCACCCATATTTTCAAAAGCATCTTCCAGCTCAATTTCCTTGGCGATGGTCACACCGTCGTTCGTGATGAGGGGAGCGCCGTACTTCTTGTCCAGAACTACATTGCGGCCCTTCGGTCCGAGGGTGATTTTAACGGTATCGGCAAGCTGATTGAGACCAGCTTCCAGAGATCTGCGGGCGTCTTCGCCGTACTTTAACTGCTTAGCCATAATACGAATCCTCCTTATTCAACAACTGCCAGAATGTCATTCTGACGGACAACGATGTACTCTTCCTTGTCCAGCTTGACTTCCGTACCAGCGTATTTCTGATAGATGACCTTTTCGCCGACATGGACATTCATGGTGATTTCCTTGCCGTCCACGACGCCGCCGGGGCCGACCGCGATGATTTCAGCCATGACAGGCTTTTCCTTGGCGTTGCCGGGAAGGACGATCCCGCCCTTGGTGACTTCTTCTGCCTCAATGCTCTTGAGGACGACACGATCTGCCAGTGGTTTCAGTTTCATAATTCATTGCCTCCATAGAATCAATCGATTAAACTTTTTCATTTGTTAGCACTCAAAACGAATGAGTGCTAATCACTGCAATGTATTATAACACCCTTCCGCATGAAGTCAATTCGAAAAAAGCAACAAAAATGTGAAAACCGGCATTCTTTTTCAGGCCGCACTCAAAAGCACAGTAAGAAGGAGAAAGCGCAGGAACGGGGCTTTCACGCGCGCAGGGAGTGCTGCCTGGAAGCGGGATGGGAACAGTAAGGATGTTTTCCTATAAGCGGATGAAATACACGGGTTTATTAATATAGAAATAATTGAAGAAAGATCGTTAAATGTAAGAAACGAATAAAAACACCAAGTATTGATATTATAATTACAGTATCAATATTTTGGTGCGCGCCGGATCAGGCAGCACCGCAGCGGTGAAATCGGAATGAAACGAATCCTGCGGATATGGATGGCCCTGGCGGCACTTTTATTACTGGTTTCGGGCTGTACCGTCACGGAGCAGATCCGCGACCGCTGGCCGGACGCTTATGTGACGCCGGAACCGGGACCGGAGCAGGAACCTGTTCCGGAGCCGTTTTCCATGATCTGGATGACGGATACGCAGTCTCTGGTGTACGGAAGGCCGGATTATCTGATCCGGGTCGGGGAATGGATCGGATCCAGAAAAGACAGGGATCATCTGGTCTGCGTCCTGCACACCGGGGACGCCGTCGAGAACGGGCTTAACCCGGCGCAGTGGGACGTGTTCAGAACAGCCAGGGAGCAGTTCTCGGACATTCCCCTGTTCATGGTTGCGGGAAACCATGATGTCGGCCGCCACCTTCTGGATTATACCGGCTTCCTCGCTCAGGAGGACGTCCGCAGGATTCCGGAATCGAACCGGTATGAAGGGGGAAAGGCGCTGTGCATGCCTGTCAGCGCGGGAGGAAGGAATCTCCTTCTGCTTGGGGCGGGATGGGGCGCGGAATCGGAAAGCGCGGAATGGATGGGAGAGATGCTGGACCGGTACCCGGACCATACCGCGATCCTGCTGTTCCATTCCTTTATCAAACCGGGCGGTTACAATCAGAAGCAGGCGAAGGCATTGCTTCCGACCCTGGTCCGGGAACATCCGAACGTCCGGATGATTCTCTGCGGGCACCTGAAGGGCAGCGCGCTCCGGACGGAGCGGTATGA
>CADCPV010000452.1 GCA_902803345.1 uncultured Eubacteriales bacterium
AAACTCTATATCGAGGAAGGATCTCAGTATTATCACGGAAATCTTTATGTCCCGGATGATCTGGAAACTCTGGAGCTGTAAATCCGGACGGCCTTCAATCGTTCTTCGTAGGAATACATGTGCGTAACCTTCTCCTGTTAATGACCTCATCTGGTCCAGAATTTCGTCCGCATCTCCACGGCGAAATGTGGTGTATTTTCTGTTCAGGCATACGAAAAAATCAGGTCTGACAAGACTGTAAAACGGAAGTTTCTGTCATCGGAGCAGTTTGTTCTCCGCATGATGGGAACTTCTTTTTTATGAATTATGGCCTGATGCGGAGGGTAGTGAACAGTGATACCGGCAGGTTATTTAAATATAGAAAATTAGAATATATTTAATGAAATATATCAGTTTTACTTTATATTTATCTGATGCTAAGATCAAATCAGAAGCCGGCAGCCGGAACATACAGGCTGCCTGTTGAGATAATCGTTATGATATGTTCGTTATGGGAGGAGGACACAATGACCCTGAATGAATTGCTGACGATGTGCAGAACAGTACGGATGGATATACTGACCATGGTCCACGAAGCCGGATCCGGACATCCGGGCGGCTCTCTTTCTGCGGCAGAGATCATGACAGCTCTGTATTTTGGAGATGTGATGCATGTAGACCCCGAAAATCCCGACTGGGAGGACCGGGACAGATTTATCCTTTCAAAAGGTCATGTCGCGCCGGTTCTTTACAGCGTTCTTGCAAGAAAGGGGTTTTTCCCGACAGAAGAACTGAAGACGCTCAGACAATTCGGCAGTATTCTGCAGGGTCACCCGCATAAGATGAGCACTCCGGGTCTTGACTGCTCCTCCGGATCCCTCGGCCAGGGGCTCTCTGTGGCAAACGGAATCGCGATCGGCCTGAAGAAGCAGAATAAAGACAGCAGGGTTTACTGCCTCCTGGGAGACGGCGAGCTTCAGGAAGGACAGATCTGGGAAGCCGTTATGACCGCAGCCCAGCATAAGCTGGACAATGTCTGCGCGATTGTGGATTACAACCATGTTCAGCTGGACGGCACTACCGAAGATATTAAAGATCTGGGAGATCTGGTTGAAAAATGGCATGCCTTTGGATGGAACGTGATCGAAGTTGACGGTCATAACCTGGAAGCTGTGCTGAAAGCATTTGCCATGGCAGCTGCATTTAAAGGAAAGCCTACTGTTCTGATCGCGAATACGGTTAAGGGCAAGGGCGTATCGTTTATGGAAAATGACTGCAACTGGCACGGTACCGCCCCCAATGCGGATCAGCTGGCACAGGCTCTGGAAGAAGTAAACAGATAAGGAGGACTTGGAAAATGGAAAAGATCCCAATGAGAGACGGATATGGAAAGGCCCTGCTTGAACTGTGTGCTGAAGAGGACAGCAAAGTGATGGTCCTGGACGCGGATGTGGCAAAATCTACGAGGACTGTATGGATCAGAGAGAAATATCCGGATAAGTTCCTGGATATGGGGATCTCGGAGCAGGATATGGTAGGAACGGCAGCTGGGCTGGCCTTGTCCGGTATGGTTCCGTTCTGCTCGACTTATTGTGTATTTCTGGCAGGCAGAGCCTGGGATCAGATCAGGACCACGGTATGCTATAATAATCTGAATGTCAAGTTCGGCGGCGCTCATGCAGGGATCTCCGTAGGTCCTGACGGCGCTACACATCAGGCTCTCGAAGACACCGCCATTACCCGGGTGCTTCCGAATATGACTGTAGTGGTACCCTGTGATGCGGAAGAGACGAGAAAAGCGACACTTGCGGTTGCAAAGGTAAACGGACCATGCTTCCTTCGTTTTGGTCGTGAGGCGGTTCCGGTCGTGACAGATGAATCCACACCTTTTGAACTGGGGAAGGCAAGGATTGTAAAGGACGGAACAGATGTTACGGTCTTTGCTAATGGCGCTATGGTTTACGAGGCATGCAATGCGGCAGAAAAACTGGCAGAGCAGGGAATCTCCGTCAGGATCTATGATCTGCATACAGTTAAGCCGCTTGATGTGGAGACTGTGGTAAGAGCCGCAAAAGAAACCGGCGCGGTGGTGACGGCAGAAGAGCATCAGATTTACGGAGGTATGGGAAGCGCTGTAGCAGAATGTCTGGCATTGAACTGTCCGGTTCCGATGGAGATGGTGGCGGTCAATGACAGTTTCGGGCAGTCCGGACAGCCGCAGGAGCTTATGGATCATTATGGTTTGAACGCCGCGGGAATTGAAGAAAAAATCCTGAAAGCAATAAGCAGAAAGTAAGTTTATCTGACAGATGGGCACAGCCGGGAAGGATACCGCTTCCGGCTGACGCGGGAGTAAAGACCAGGTGCGGGGTACCTGGTCTTTTTCCGATACCTGGGAGGAAAAGATGACGGATCATAATAAACTGATCAGGAGAATAACAGAGGAATACAGAATTCCGCAGACCGGAACAGACCTGAAAAAAGTGCTGGAGATCTGTCTGCCGGCGATGAACAGCCTGTGCGCGGATCCGCCTGAAGACTGGCTGAAATACAGTTTTTCCTTTCTGCAATCCCTCTTTTTTCCGGGAAATTTTAAAGTGGAGAAGGTTACTGAGCGCCGGAAAGCTGTCGAGTTTTATCTGAAGGTACTGAACAGGCTTTTTGAACGTGAACAGGCTGAGATTCCTTTTGACGCGAGGAGAGATTTCCGCCTTATGCAGCCGGAGGAAGAAGCATACTGCGGGATCCGGGAGGAATACAGCCGCTTTGAAAAAAGCTTTCATGAAGGTTTTGTGTATGCTTTTCTCCGCCTGTCCCGGGTGTGCACTCCGTACAATACGCTGGGACATGTGGCAGGCGTGCATCATGTCGCGATGCATATGGTAAGGCAGCTCCTCCATTCCGAAGTGAGTGTGGATCCGGGCCTGATGTCGGCAGCTGCCATGGTCCATGATATGGGAAAGTTCGGCTGCCGTCCCACGGAAGCAAGGAGAGTGCCGTACCTGCATTATTACTATACTTATCAGTTCTGCCGCCTGTACAATATTCCGGTGATCGGCAGCATCGCCTCGAATCATTCTGTGTGGGATCTGGAACTGGACAATCTCTCCTGTGAGAGCCTGCTGCTGATTTACGCTGATTTCCGGGTCAAGAGTGTCTTTGGCCCGGATCACAGCGAGCAGATCCATTTCTGGACCCTCAAAGAATCCTTTGATGTGATCCTGTCAAAACTCGACAATGTGGACGATGTCAAAAAGCAGCGCTACATGAGAGTGTACGCAAAACTGAAGGATTTTGAGGATTATCTGATTTCTCTGGGCTGCAGCACAGGGCTCGATACCGAAGACGGAACGCCGGTTTTCAGTGCCGCAGATGAAGCAGGTGCCCGCTTTCATGAGGACGGAAGCTTCGTCGGACAGAAATATCCGGTTCTGATGAACGAACAGGAATTAACGGACTGCTTCAAACACCTGGCGATCCGATTCAACCTGTCCGTTATGCATGATTCGAACGACGAGGAACGGTTCAGGACTCTGCTGGAACGTATCCGCAGCGAAAAGGACTGGAGGCATGTACGGGCTTTCCTGACAGCAGCAGGAGAATACTCGGTTTATTTTCCGCAGGAACAGAAAAAACGTCTGCTGAGGTTCCTGGGCGGTATGATGTCACATCAGGAAGGAGATATCCGCAGACAGGCGGCTTCGCTCGCAGGCAGAATTATCGCGGATTATGAGATCCGCTTTACCAAGGAGATCCCGTCGGGATATGAATGCCCGAACCTGGGGGATTCCATGATTCATGCATGGGAAAGCTTTCTGGACCGGATTCTTTCGCCGGAGCCCTATATGCAGGATCGTCAGATCCGCTGGACAGGTTATGCACTGAAAACAGTCATCGACACACTGCTGAAAGCGCTGCCGGACCAGCAGAAAAGCAGACTGATCCATGTATATGCCGAAAGGTGCCGCAGCCTGGCTTATTCTGACCTGATTGTTTTCATCCTGATCGATTGCGTTTCCCAGATTCCATACCGCTGCTGTGAGGAAGAAGACATCCGGATCCTGAGTGGTTTTGCTTCCCTGCTGGCACGGAAAAAGACCGGCGAGATCCGGGTAGCAGCCATGTGGTTCCTGCTGGGATGGCTCCGACAGGGGTTCCGGCCGGAAGAATCCTATGCCTGTATTACCGGAATGGACAAAGAGACCATTGCCGGGGAAAACTACTGCCTGCGCTATCTGGATGCCAGGATCAATGAATTTTTCGGCATCCCAAGCGTGAAAGGGATCGGCGTTTATGATCTGTCCAGCCTGTATCTGGAAAACCAGAGGGCGGGAATCCCCTGGATCTACAAGTATCTGAATCTTGAGATCCTGCATAAGCTTTATGAAGAGCGGAGCGATGAAAATGAAGTTTACCAGTATGCATCACATCTGCTTCATCTGCTGCAGTTCGGGGGCAGGATCGTCAACAGGCTTCAGGCGGGGGAGCATCTTCTGGATGTGATGAAGCATCTGAAGGCGCCCCAGCGGTACGAGATCCTTCTGGAGCTAGCAAGAGCGCTTGAGATTAACGAGTATTCGGTTGCAAAATATATACCGTCTTTTCTCGGGAAGCTTCTGTTCTGTCTTTCGGGTATGGAACAGCATGATTTTCTGGAGCATCTGAAAACGCTGATTACGGGGAGCAGCAAAAAGGCCGCCGTTGTCGCGCTTGAGACAGTGGGCGTATATCTGGAGCAGTTTCCTGAAAATCCCGCTTCAGCTGATGAAGGCCTGCAGAAAGAAGCGCTGGGTCTTCTGTGTATCGGCCTGTCCCATTACGAGGTGGAAATCTCGCGGGAAAGCCTTTACATTACAGGCCAGAGACTATTCGGCGGAAAGGCATTTTCTCTTGCACGCAAGGAATTATATTTCTCTTTTATGGCCAGAAAGATTCTGTCACTGACCGGATTTGAAGGGGGAAGCCTGACACGATATTTTACCGCTGCTGCACTGCATTACATTTATACTTTTATTTCAGACTATGAGCAGGCCTGTCATGGACTGCCTCTGCATGAGCAGGACCTTCCGTACGCTTTCTTCCCCGGAACCTTTGATCCTTTCTCGCTTGGACATACAAGGATCGTGCAGGAAATCCGGGATATGGGGTTTAGGGTATATCTGGCTGCCGATGAGTTTTCCTGGTCCAAGCGGGCTCAGCCTTTTGAAATTCGCCGGAAGATTATCGAAATGTCTACGGCCCAGATACAGGATGTATATCTGTTTCCGGAGGAAATACCTGTAAATATCGCCTTTCCGGAGGATATCCGCAGGCTGGTCGCCGCGATGAACGGAAAAAAACCCGCGCTGGTGGCCGGCAGCGATGTGATAGTCAATGCATCCGCATACCGGAAAAAAGCCGTAAAAGATTCTGTCCAGACTCTGCCTCATATTATCTTTTCCAGAGACAGTTCCGACCTGAATGAAAAAGAGATTTGCGGAAAATTGTCGGAGAAGCCGATATTTGTCCGCCTGCCTTCCCATCTGGAGAGCATCAGTTCCACCATGATCCGGGATAATATAAACGAGGGAAGGGAGATCTCCACCCTGGTCAGCAGCCTTGCGGAAAATTATATCCGGAACTACGGACTGTATGCCATGGAACCGGCATATAAGAAGGCTGCAGTCTGCCTTCCGGTTGAGACGGTGATCGCACCGGGTGTCATTTCTATTGTTGAGGTAAAACAGGAACGCAGAATCTGCGGAAAGGTGTGGTATCATGAAATCAGTCAGGGAGACCTCTATGAGGAATGCCAGGATGTGGAGA
>CADCPV010000453.1 GCA_902803345.1 uncultured Eubacteriales bacterium
CAAAAGAAAGGCATGGCCTTCGGGCCATGCCTTTAATTTTTCTGTCATTTTACGGCGACTACCGTGAGCCATGGTTTATTCGGGTGAAGATCCGCTGTAACCTCCGAGAATCCCGCTGATTCCAGGGCTGCGGCCAGCTGCTCTTTCGTATAGCAAGTCATGCCGTCAATGATTTTTTCAAACCGGAGAGAGGTTTTATCCATCCCATCGGATTCGTTGCAGATCAGAAATCTGCCCCCCGGTTTCAGGATCCGGCATACTTCTGCGAAGCATTTCTCCAGTCCCGGCCAGAAATAAACCGTTTCGAAGGCCGTGGCCAGGTCGAATTCCTCCTCATCAAACGGAAGCGATGCCACATTCCCCTGAACAACGATGCATCTGCCTTCTCGGATCGCTTTTCTGTTGTATGCTCTCGCCTTTTCGACGGAGAGTTCCGAATAATCCAGCGCCGTAAGCTTTGCCCCCGGATACCTCCTCAGCAATTCCCCAGCGTTTCTGCCCCCGCCGCAGCCAAGTTCCGCAATGCCGGAAGGATGGATTCCGCTCAAATGCGACATCCCCCAGTCCGCCAGTTTTGCATGACCGCCGTTCATGCCCCGGATCATCAGCTTGCCGAGAAATCCCTCGGGCTTTCTGGTTTGACTCACGTATTTTCTGAAAAGTCCCATTTCTTACCTCATTTCTTTCCGACCAGCAGCGCTGACCCGGACAGTAACATCCAGGAAGCTTCTTTTTTGGTCATGAACCGGCCGTCCGTCGTATCGATCAGCTCGGCGCTTTCAAATCCAAGGTCTTTCAGCTTCTTTATGAACGCCTGCATATCGCCGTATTTCTGCCGGGAGAAAATATCGTGGATGGCAAACGTTCCGCCTTTTTTCAGCACCCGCAGGGTTTCCATCAGAATCACCTGTCGGTCCCCCGGTATATTGTGATAAACATAATTGCTCATCACCGCATCGAAGCTTTCATCCGGAAAGTCCAGCTTTGTCGCGTCTCCCTGCTGAAAACGGACGTTGCTGACCCCTTCCGCCCCGGCGTTGTTCTCGCAAAGCGGCTTGTTGAAGGAAGCATATTCCTTGCCCCACCGGTCGATCCCGACAAAGGATGCTGCAGGATTTCGTTTCGCGCAGGCGATGGCCAGCGCCCCGCTTCCGCAGCCCACATCCAGCCCGGTTCCACCATCCGGAAGTTTCACATATTCCGCGATGCCTTCGATGACCTGCCTGGACATCTGCCTTTTACCGTTGTAGGAAAAAGCCCTGTACATGAGGAACATCCAGGCCGAGATTCCCACTCCCGCCAGCGTGCCGACCAGGAACACGACAAACAGCACGGTTTTCAGCGTGCCTGACACGATTCCCGTCAGTCCGAAGACCAGAAAGAGGACCAGGAAAACAGCCGTTATCAGGATCGAACACAGCACCATGCCCTTCGGCATCCAATTCTTGTAATCCGGTTTCATTGTTATACCTCCATCTTGCTGTCAAACTTGATTTTCACGATTTTCATTCTCACCAGCCTGTCGCAGAAGCGGATCATCAGCTTGTGCAGCGGTCCGACATTCCGGTAAATATCCCGGTAGCCGCGCATATAGCTCTTTGCCGTAACGGATGCAAAACGATCGCTCCATCCGAGCAGTTCCGTTTCATCCTCCAGGGAGAAAAACGCGCTCACATCCGTGATCCCGGCTTCCTTCAGCCAGGTCTTCCGCATCAGCTTCGCCCCCCGCTCATTGCAGGAATCGAAGGCCAGCACCGCACCGGGGAAGCGCTCTGCCATGGCCGAAAACAGTTCCCGGACTTCTTCGGTCCTGAAATAGTAGAACACTCCTGCCGCAAAGAAGACCGCTCCGTTTGAATCGTCAATCACATTCATCCAGGTGGTATCCTTCAGATCGCAGGCAAGGTTGTGCTCCCTCTCTCCTTCGGGAAGCAGTTCGTTCCGTACCCGGATCACGTCCGGCAGATCGATGTTGTAGCCCCGGCAGAACCCGTTGTCGCACTTCCGAAAGGTATCATCCAGCCCGCAGCCCAGGTTGACCACGGCTGCCTTCGGATGTTCCTCCAGGTATTCTTCGACTTCACAGCGCAGGTCGTACTGCCTCTGCGCCACTTCCAGGGCTCCGAAAAGCCCTGCCGCCGATTCCATTTTCCTGCGTTTCTCTGAAAAATCGTAATCCAGCGAGTCACAGATGCGCTTCGCTTCGGGGTCGGAAAACAGTTCCGGAAAATGTTCGGAACACACCAGCCGGCCGAAAAGCGGAATGA
>CADCPV010000454.1 GCA_902803345.1 uncultured Eubacteriales bacterium
AGATAATCTATGATTTCCATTCAGGGCAAAGGCGTATCGAACGGCGTAGCCGTCGGCCCTTTATATTTTTACCGGCGTGCAGAGAGCAGCATTTCGCGTTACCAGATCGACAACCCGGAAGCAGAGTGGGCACGCTTCAAGGCCGCTCAGGAGAAAGCCATTGAGGAACTCGGTGAGCTGGCGGAGAAGGCCAGGGAGGAAGCCGGCGATGAAGCGGCGATGCTCTTTGAGACGCATCAGATGATGGCGGAGGACCTCGACTATGAAGAGTCGATTCAGGGTCTGATCCAGGACGATCTTCTGAATGCGGAAGCAGCCGTCAGCGATACGGCAGACAGTTTTGCGGAAATGTTTGCCAACATGGATGACGCCTATTTCCAGGCACGTGCTGCGGATGTGCGGGACGTGTCCTCGCGAATTATCCGAATTCTTTCCGGCGCCGCGCAGGGCGGGATTGATTCCCCGGTTCCGGTGGTTTTAGCGTCGGATGATCTCGCGCCGAGTGAGACTGTGCAGCTTGACAAGAGCAAAATCCTCGGTTTTGTAACCGAAGGCGGTTCCGGATCCTCGCATACCGCGATTCTTGCGCGCACCATGGGGATTCCGGCGATCATCGGCGTCGGCGACCAGCTGAAGCCGGAGTACGAAGGCAGGGAAGTGATCATCGACGGCGCGACCGGAAATGTGGTGCTGGATGCGGACGAGCTGACCCGGGCTGTGCTGATGAAAAAATTAGAAGAGCAGAAAAAGGCACAGGAGATGCTGGAGAAGCTCAAAGGCCTTCCGAATGAGACGAAGGACGGGCAGAAGATCAAGATTTTCTGCAATATCGGATCCCCCGATGACGTGCCCTCCGTTCTTCAGAATGACGCCGGCGGTGTCGGACTGTTCCGTTCGGAGTTCCTGTATCTGAACTGCGACGACTATCCGACCGAGGATTACCAGTTTGAAGCCTATAAGAAGGCGCTTTCCGACATGGGCGGGAAGGAAGTCGTTATCCGGACGCTGGATATCGGCGCCGACAAACAGATCGACTACTTCGAACTGCCGAAGGAAGAGAACCCGGCACTCGGAAACCGGGCGCTTCGGATCTGCCTGAACCGGCCTGAGATTTTCCGGACCCAGCTTCGGGCACTGTTCCGCGCATCCGTATTCGGAAAACTGGGCATTATGTTCCCGATGGTGACATCCGTCTGGGAAGTCCGGGAAGCGAAGAAAATGTGCGATCGCGTCCGGGAAGAACTCCGCTCAGAGGGGATTCCCTACAGTGATGATGTCGAGATCGGTATCATGATTGAGACGCCTGCTGCGGCAGTCATGAGCGACCGGCTGGCGAAGGAAGTGGATTTCTTCTCCTGCGGCACGAATGACCTGACACAGTATACGCTGGCCTGCGACCGACAGAACGCGGACCTCGGCCGTTTCTACGATCCGCATCATCCGGCAATGCTGCGGCTTCTCAAGATGGTCTGCGACAATGCGCACAAGAACGGCGTCTGGGTCGGTATCTGCGGAGAGCTCGGCGCAGACCTGGCTTTGACCGAGACCTTCCTTTCGATCGGAATCGATGAGCTGTCCGTTTCTCCGAGAGCGGTGCTCCCGCTTCGTGAGAAGGTCCGTTCCGTCAATGTTTCCGCGATCCGGGAGAAGGTGATTGCGGATCTGATGAGTGACGAAAACGCCCTCTGATCCCGACAATTCAGCTGAAATCGCATGAACGCGGAGTTGATATGCTCGGACAGGGACAGTTATAAGAACAAGGCCCTTCCCGATACTGGAATCAGTACCGGGAGGGGCCTTTCCCTGTGACAGGCGCATGGCCGGGACGGTTCCGTTTCGGGAACAGCAATTAAGAAGTGCTTTACAGAAAACCACTGGATGTGGTATGATAAAAAAGCGGTTGTATCTGTATGTTGTGAAAAGAGAGGACAGAAAAGATGGCGGAAGAGACAAACGTCGTGGAAACAGGCGAAAAAAATATCCTTTCCTTCCTGGACAAGGTATCCGTGAATTACAGTTCGATTGTAAAGGCAATCAATGAGGAACTGGCGGAAGTACGGCTGGATGCGGAGAAGCGGGCGATGCTCGCCCAGGACCTGGGGGTTTCCGCGGATGTCGCGAACCACTGGGAGACTGTGAATGACGTCGTGAAGCATTTTGATTTGTCGCATCTTGCGAAAAAGCATCCGGATGCGGCGAAAAGCCTTGCCGTCAATATCTTCCTCGGTGTCGGAACCGCCTGCCCGGCGCTTCTGTCGGTCGCAGCAGTCCTGAAAGTGATCCCGGCCGATGTACTTGCGAAGCTGAACGGCTGGACACTCGCGGCTTCTCCGGATCACCTGGCGCATCTCTTTATTGAGCGGAGAGCGGAAAAGAAGCGGGAACTGACGCGGGATTATTTTGTGGATGAAGCTGCGCCGCCGGATATGAAGAAGCTGGTGGTAGTCTGTGAGGATGATGAGCTTTATTCACAGGTGCTCGCCTTTGTGAATGCCTACAACGCGACACCGGACATCGCGGTTTTCGGGAAGAAGATCCAGATCGCGCGCTGGACGGAAGAAAAGTGGGCCTACCGCATGAAGCGGGGCATGATCGATTACCGGATCCTTCTCGTGGGGAAGGTCAAAGGAACGAAGAAACTCCGCGAAATGATGAATATCAAGGCCTCGGAGTACGGTGTGCGCTGCGGCTATCTTGGCAACATTGTCTGCATTGAGACGGATCCATCTGCGCTCTCGAAGAAAGCCGTCTACCAGGATTTCCTTTCGAAGCTTTCGGAGCTTCCGGTACCGGAATACCAGAAGCAGGACCAGCGCATGAAGATGAATTTCGGGACAGGCGTGAAGATCGCGTTCGCGACGCCGCTTCTCGCGAAGGATGTTTTCGACCAGCGGAGAGATATCGAGAAACAGCAGCTTCTGTACGGCGTCACCCAGTTCTGCTACTACGGTCTCGAGGAACTGATGGCCGGTCCGACGTAAGGGGAAAAAGTGTCATTCCGACCGGGAAAAGCGCATGGAGGAAACCCCTCCGGGTACAGAATTTTTGACAGGGAGTTCAGATAGATGAAATTCAGTGAAATGCCCTATGAAAGGGTCAATGTTGCAGAAACAAAAGCAAAAATCGAGGAGCTGATCCGAAGAATTGCGGAAGCGAAGAGCGGGGAAGAGCTGTTCTCGATTCATCAGGAATATACGAAAAACAGGGAGGAGCTTTTCTCCAATATCACGATCGCCCAGATCCGGCATTCGATCGATACGACGGACGAATTCTATGAGAAGGAAAACGACTTCTACGACGAAAATCTGCCGCTTCTCACAGATGCGGACATGTCCTATAAAAATGCGCTGTATGAATCCCCGTACAGGGACGATATGGCGAAAATAACCGGCCTCGTGATGTTCAAAAACATCGAGATTGCACGGAAAGCCTTTGATCCGAAGCTGATCCCCTTCATGCAGGAGGAGAATGCGCTTTCGAGCCGCTATTCGAAGCTGATTGCGACTGCGAAGATCGATTTCAACGGCGAGACCTGCAACCTGACGAAGATGCGCGTCTACCAGACTTCAAACGACCGCGCAGTCCGGAAAGCAGCCTGGAAGGCTGTCAGCGGCTGGTTTCTGAGCGTGACGGATGAGATCGACGAGATTTATGACCGGATGGTCAAAGTCAGGACCGATATGGCGCATGCGATGGGCTATGAGAACTATATCGAGCTCGGCTACTACCGGATGAACCGGAACGATTACGGCCGTGAGATGGTGGAGAATTTCCGCAGTCAGGTGAAGGAATCCTTTGTGCCTTTCGTATCTGAACTGAACGAAAAGCGCAGAGTCCGGATGGGCCTTGACGCGCTGAAATACTACGACGGCGGCATGTATTTTGCAGAAGGGAATCCGAAGCCGCAGGGAACGCCGCAGGAGATTCTTGAGGCCGGCCAGAAGATGTACCATGACCTTGCGCCGGAAACCGGCGAGTTCATGGACTTCATGATGGAGAACGAGCTTTTCGACGTTTTAGGGCGTCCGACCAAGGAACAGGGCGGCTACATGACCTATATCCCGAAGTACAAATCTCCCTTTGTCTTTGCGAATTTCAACGGCACTTCTGCCGATGTCGACGTGATCACGCATGAGTGCGGACACGCTTTCCAGGGCTTTTTGGTCCGGGATTACGAAATCGCGGAACACATGGATATCACGATGGAAACCGCGGAAATCCATTCGATGTCGATGGAGTACTTCACCTATGACTACATGGACCGCTTCTTCGGGGAACGCGCTTCGGACTACCGGACGATGCATTTTGAGGACGCCTGCGCCTTCCTGCCCTATGGCTGCATGGTCGACGAGTTCCAGCATATCGTTTACGCAAAACCGGAGATGACGCCGGCAGAGCGGAAGGCTGTCTGGAAGGAACTGGAGAAGGCATACCGGCCGGAGATGGACTTTGACGGGGATCCCTTCTTCGGCGAAGGCGGCTGGTGGCAGCGGCAGGGACATATTTTCGGCGCGCCGTTCTATTACATCGATTATGTGCTGGCCTCGGTCTGCGCGATGCAGTACAAGGTGAAAATGGACGAGGACTACAAGGCCGCCTGGGAATCCTATCTTGCGCTGTGCCGGCTCTCGGCAAAAAAATTCTACCGGGAGGAGCTTCGGGAAGTCGGGCTTGATATTCCCTTTGAACAGGGAACAATCGGAAAGCTCGTTGAAAACCTGAAGAAAAAGGTGCTGTGAATGGGTAAATACGACAGTGAAATCAAACGCCGCCGGACATTCGCGATCATCAGCCACCCGGACGCCGGCAAAACGACCCTGACGGAGAAATTTCTTCTGTACGGCGGCGCAATCAATACCGCGGGATCCGTCAAGGCGAGAAAAACCGCGAAACATGCCGTGTCGGACTGGATGGAGATCGAAAAGCAGAGAGGAATCTCGGTTACAAGTTCCGTCCTGCAGTTCGAATACGAAGGCTATTGCATCAATATCCTCGATACGCCGGGACACCAGGACTTCTCGGAAGACACCTACCGGACACTGATGGCGGCAGACTCTGCGGTCATGGTGATCGACGGCGCAAAGGGCGTGGAGCCGCAGACGATTAAGCTTTTCAAGGTCTGCGTGATGCGGCACATCCCGATCTTTACTTTCATCAACAAGATGGACCGGGAGATCAACGATCCCTTTGAACTGATGGACGAGATCGAATCAGTGCTCGGAATCCGGACCTGTCCGATCACCTGGCCGATCGGTTCCGGAAAATCCTTCCAGGGCGTATACGACCGGACAACGAATCGGATCACGAAGTTTACGGCCGCACAGAGCGGTCAGCATGTGCTGGAGACAGAAGAGGTCCCGATGGAGGAAGCTGCTTCCGTAATCGGTGACGCCGCATCCGAAAAGTTAGCGGAGGATCTGGAACTTCTGGACGGCGCCTGTGACGAATTTGACCAGGAGCGGGTGACAAACGGACTCCTGAGCCCGGTCTTTTTCGGGTCGGCGCTCACGAATTTCGGCGTGCAGAACTTTTTGGAGCATTTCCTCCGGATGACTTACGAGCCGCTGTCCCGCGAGAGTTCCGAAGGCGTGATCTCGCCTTATGACGACCAGTTCTCGGCCTTTGTCTTCAAGATTCAGGCCAATATGAACAAGGCTCACCGCGACCGGATCGCCTTCATGCGCATCGTTTCCGGCAAATTTGAGGCCGGGATGGAAGTGTATCACATGCAGGGCGAACGGAACCTTCGGCTCACGCAGCCCCAGCAGATGATGGCAGAGGAGCGGAAGATCGTCGAGGAGGCTTACGCCGGCGATATCATCGGCATTTTCGACCCGGGCATTTTCCACATCGGCGATACGATCCTCGGGCCCGGAAAACGCTTTGAATACGGCCATATCCCGACTTTTGCACCGGATCATTTTGCCCGGGTGCGCCAGGTCGATACGATGAAGCGGAAACAGTTTACGAAGGGCATCACGCAGATCGCATTAGAGGGCGCAGTGCAGATTTTCAAGGAAATGAATGCCGGCATGGAAGAGATCATCGTCGGCGCGGTCGGTGTGCTGCAGTTCGACGTGCTGAAATTCCGCCTCGAGAATGAATACCATGTGGAGATCGGCCTTGAGCAGCTTCCCTACGAATACATCCGCTGGATCACGAACCCGCATGAAATCGACGTCGCAAGGATCCAGGGCACCTCTGATATGAAGCGCATCACGGATCTTCATGACAACCCGCTTCTTCTGTTTATCAACAGCTGGTCCGTCGGCATGGTTCAGGACCGGAACCCGAAGCTTAAGATGTCAGAATTTGGAAACATGTAATGCGAATGTTTGCCCGGATCGCGGGAGTACGCAGTACGAAGCAATCCGGGGGATCATAGTATATGAAGGAGATAGTCTATGATCAAATGCCTTGGCTGCGGATCGAGCCTTCAGTTCGACCCGGCCACCCAGCTTCTCAAATGCCCGCACTGCGGACGGACGGAGGATGTCGCGAATTTCACCGACAGCTATCCGCATTATGTAGAGGCGGAACAGGATCCCTATAATCCGAATCTGACGCATCAGGTCAAGACCTACGATGCGCTTCTCTACAGCTGTCCGAACTGCGGGGCGGAAATAGTCGCGACGGATGAAACCGCAAGCACCTTCTGCAGCTTCTGCGGAGACTCTGTCGTACTGCGGCCGCGCCTCATGCGGCAGAAGTATCCGGCCTACATCATTCCGTTCAGCAAGACGAAGGAGGACTGCGCCGAAGCCTACAGGAAGAAACTCCGCGGTGCAATCTTCGCGCCTTCCCGCATGAAACAGGAGAGCGAAATCGACAAGTTCCGCGGAATCTACATGCCGTACTGGACCTACGAATTTGCCAAGAACCGGAATATTTCCCTGGAAGGAACCAAGAGCCACCGCAGAGGGGACTACGTTTATACCGACCATTACAATCTCAGCAAAATGGTTCATGCGGGCTATGAGGGCGCGTCGTACGATGCGGCATCCACCTTCAATGATACGCTGTCGGAAGCCATTTCGCCGTTTGACGTGACCGGTGCGAAGGAGTTTACGCCTGCCTACCTTTCCGGCTTTTATGCGGATGTCGGCGATGTGGACCAGAACATCTACGAGGCGGACGCGAAGGGATCGGCGGAGAACTACTACCGCAGCAACCTCTTTCAGGATCCGGTTTTCAACAACTATACAATCAACGAGAATACGCTGAAAAACCAGCTCGATCCGGAGCCGCGGCCCGAGAAGATGGGCTACTTCCCGGTCTGGTTTTTAGCCATACGTTCCAGAAACAACAAGCGCGTAAGCTATGCGGTTGTAAACGGACAGACGGGAAAGGTTGCGGCGGATCTGCCGGTTTCCTTCCTGAAATATCTCATCGGGTCGCTGATTGTCGCGGTTCCATTGTTCCTCATTCTGAACTTCTTCTTCACGCTGACGCCGGTGAAGGCACTGCTGGTATCCGCTTTCCTTGCGCTTGTCAGCATGATTATTGTGAATGCACAGCTGAACCGGACCTATACGCGGGAGCATGACCTCGACGACCGGGGGCTGCAGTCTATCCGAAAGAAAGAGGAAGCGGAACGGATCGCCCGGGAAGCCGCGGAAGCGCGTGCGGCAGGGCAGGTTCCGCAGGCCGAAAAAGCGGCGAAACCGAAAGAGAAAAAGAAGGGCGGCGGATTTAAAACTTTCTCCGTTACCCTGGTTGTCATTGCCCTCATCATTGTCGGCGTTGTTGTTCTGGAATATGCCCCCTGGATCCTGGACGGCGGCATCTTCCTGGGCCTTTTGGCTTTCGGCATCATTTTCCTGATCTCCATCATTGTTGCAGCGGGCAATAAAAAGGGAAAATCAAATGCGAGACGGAAAACAGAGGTCTCAAAGGCACCGATGAAAGAGAAAATCCTGACGATGCTGAAGCCGGTCATCGGTATTATCGGAGCACTCGTGACCTGGATCATCAACCCGGTGCAGGATATTTACTATTATATCGCTGCGACAGCCATCATGGCGCTGATTGTCTGGTCGTTTTACGATATCGTGCGCCAGCACAACCGCCAGACGATGCGGCCCCTGCCGCAGTTTGCAAAGAGAGGAGGCAAGTGATGATGAAACGGATCTGTTCGGTTCTTGCCCTCCTGACACTTATTCTGGCAGCACTTTTCTTCCCGGTCCGTGCATCCGCTGACGGCAGCGGACGCATGGTGATTTCGGATAATGCGGACCTTCTCACGGATGAGGAGGAAGCAGCGCTTCTTCAGGTTATGGAACCGATTACCGAATACGGCAATATTGCCTTCGCATCGGTGCCGGAGAAAGGCAATCCGGGAACAGCGGATGACTACGCGGAAAGCTTTTACCAGAACACCTTCGGCCTGACAGACGGCGGCGTTTTTCTGGTTGACATGGACAACCGGAAGATATATATTTACTGTCAGGACTTCTTCTACGAAATCATTACAACAAACCGCGCGGAAACCATTACGGACAATACCTATAAGTATGCTTCCCGCGGCGAATACTATGAATGCGCAGCCGAAGCATTCCGCGAGATGAATACGCTTTTGGAGGGCGGAAGGATCGCACAGCCGATGAAATACGTTTCAAACGGGTTCCTGGCGCTGATTATCGCCTTCCTGATCAATTTCATTATCGTCCGGTCTGCGACAAAACTCCGCGCACCGACACAGAGCGAAATGGTCGAGAACGCGAGAGTGTTCTTTGAAAGCAGCGAAGGCATTGCGGTCTTTACCCATCAGACCAAGCGCTACGATCCGGTCCAGACCTCCTCCGGCGGAAGAAGCGGAGGCGGCGGAGGCGGCTTCTCCGGCGGGGGAGGCGGCGGAGGCCACAGCGGAGGCGGCGGAGGCCACTCCTTCTGATTCCGATTCCCGCAGAAAAGAAAGCATTTCAATGATTTATACATCAGCATAAGGAGATCTGATTATGCGCTGTCCATTCTGTAACTATGATGATACCAAGGTAATCGATTCCAGGCCTGCGGACGAGCAGAACGCAATCCGCCGCCGCCGGGAGTGCGGCAAATGCGGCAAGCGTTTTACGACCTATGAGCGGCTGGAGCGCTTCCCGATGATGGTGATCAAAAAGGACGAGACCCGCGAGGCTTACGACCGCACCAAGGCAGAGAAGGGCATCATGCTTGCCTGTCACAAGCGGCCGGTATCGGCGGAGCAGGTGTCGCGGCTTCTTGACGATCTGGAGAACCAGCTGTTCAATACCGGCGAGAAGGAAATCCCGGTGTCGATGATCAGCGAGATCATCATGGACCGCCTGAAAGAGCTCGATGAAGTGGCTTACGTGCGTTTTGCGAGCGTCAACCGCGAATTCAAGGATGTCGAAACCTTCGGCGAAGAAATCATGAAATTACTCAAGAAAAAATAATGTTCGGCAATCTCTTTATTCCGGAACGGCAGGCTGACAGCATCCGGGACATCGACTTCGAAGCAGAATATGAAAGCGGCTTTCGGGCAGTGATTTTCGATATCGACAACACGCTCGTGCCGCATGATGCGCCCGCCACAGCGGAGACTGCGGAGTTTTTCAGCATGCTTCGGGCAATCGGTTTCAGGACCTGCCTGATATCCAATAACCAGGAAAGCCGCGTCAAGCCTTTCGCGGATGTGGTTGATTCGCTGTATCTGACGGATGCGGAAAAGCCCCGAAGGAAAAGCTACCGGAAAGCCATGCGGCTTTTGGGGACGAACCTTCAGAACACCCTCTTTGTCGGGGACCAGCTTCTGACGGATGTGCTTGGCGCGCGCCGGCTCGGCATGCATCATATCATGGTGGATCCCGTGGATCCGGAGAGCGAACCGGACCATATCAAATTCAAACGGGTCATTGAAAAGATCATGCTTTTCGGGCGGAAAATCAAGCGGGTTTCCAAAAAAGACTTGAAAAATGAGAAAGAATAGTATACAATAGCCAAGTGC
>CADCPV010000455.1 GCA_902803345.1 uncultured Eubacteriales bacterium
ATCGAGTATGACAAGGTAGATAAGACCAGAGGTATGGATATTATCTTTGTCACCACTGCGAAGACGGACGAAGAAGCCCGTGAGCTTTTGACATTGTTCAATATGCCCTTCGAAAAGAGCGAGAATTAATTAGGAGGATATCATGGCAAAAACTTCAAAGAAGATCAGACAGTCCAGGAAACCCCGGTTTTCCACGCAGGAATATACACGCTGCAGGATCTGCGGACGTCCCCATGCATATTTAAGAAAGTATGGCATCTGCAGGATCTGTTTCCGTGAACTCGCGTACAAGGGAGAGATCCCCGGCGTTAAGAAAGCAAGCTGGTAAGGAGGATATTGAAAATGGCAATGACTGATCCGATTGCGGATATGCTGACCAGAATCCGCAATGCAAATACAGCAAAACACGACACGGTAGAGATCCCCGCATCAAAGATGAAGGTCGCTATCGCGCAGATTTTACTTGACGAGGGCTATATTGCAAAGTATGAACTCGTGGATGCCGGTGCCTTCCAGAACATTCATATCGTCCTGAAGTACGGCAAAGATAAGAACGAAAAGATCATCTCCGGTCTGAAGAGAATCAGTAAGCCCGGCCTTCGGGTATACGCAGGCTCTCAGGACATGCCCAAGGTTCTGGGCGGTCTCGGAATTGCGATCGTTTCCACCAACAAGGGCATCATGACCGACCGTGAAGCAAGAAAGCAGAATATCGGCGGCGAAGTCCTTGCGTATGTCTGGTAAACAGCTTTATTTATATTAAAAATCTATGGAGGTACGGGCATGTCACGTATAGGAAGAATGCCAATCGCGGTACCGGCAGGTGTAACTGTTGATATTGCAGAAAATAACAAAGTGACTGTTAAAGGTCCGAAGGGTGAACTCCAGAGAGTCCTCCCCCAGGAAATGACGATCGAACTCGAAGGCGCGGAAATCAAGGTTTCCCGTCCGAATGATCTGAAGAAGATGAAATCCCTGCACGGTCTTACGAGAACCCTGATCCACAACATGGTCGTGGGCGTTACCGATGGCTTCACCAAGAAGCTCCTGATCCAGGGTGTCGGTTATCGTGCACAGAAGGATGGCAATAAGCTTACGCTTTTCCTCGGTTATTCACAGCCGGTAGAAATGGTGGATCCTGAAGGCGTCACCTCTACTCTGGAAAACCAGAATACCATCAATGTATCTGGTATTGACAAAGAAAAGGTCGGACAGTATGCTGCCGAGATCCGCGAGAAGAGAAAGCCTGAACCGTATAAGGGCAAGGGTATCCGTTACGCGGACGAGCATGTGAGACATAAGGTCGGCAAGACCGGTGCGAAGTAAGGGAGGAGCATTAAACTATGATTAGTAAAGTATCCAGGGCTGAAGTCCGTTCAGAAAAGCATAGAAGACTCCGCAGATATCTTAACGGCACCGCAGAACGTCCGCGTATGTCCGTGTTCCGGAGCAATAACCATATGTATGTTCAGCTGATCGACGATGTAAACGGCAGAACTCTTCTCGCAGCATCCACGCTCGACAAGGACGTGAAGGCAGAGCTTGAAAAGACGAACAACAAGGAAGCGGCTGCTTACCTTGGAACCGTCATCGGCAAAAAGGCAGTGGAAGCCGGCATCAAGTCCGTTGTATTTGACCGCGGCGGCTTCATCTACCACGGCAAGATTCAGGCATTGGCAGACGCGGCACGTGAAGCCGGTCTGGAATTCTAAGGGGGAGGAATAAGTCATGGCTCGTGATAATCGTGATAATCGTGAAAATATCGAAGCGAATCAGTCCGAACTTGAAGACAACGTCGTAGCCATTAAACGTGTTACGAAGGTTGTTAAGGGCGGACGCAACATGCGTTTCTCCGCTTTAGTCGTCGTTGGTGACAAGAAGGGCCACGTCGGTGCAGGCATCGGCAAGGCAGCAGAAGTTCCGGAAGCGATCCGCAAGGCAAAACAGGACGCTGAAAAGAACATGATCACCGTTCCTTTTGATGAAAACAACAGCATTCCGCATGATTTCATCGGCACCTTCGGCAGCGCGTCCGTACTGCTGAAGCGTTCCAAGGAAGGTACCGGCATCATCGCCGGCGGTCCCGCGCGTTCAGTCTGTGAGCTGGCCGGCTTAAAGAACCTCCGTACA
>CADCPV010000456.1 GCA_902803345.1 uncultured Eubacteriales bacterium
GTCGCTATGGAGCAGGGTCTTCGTTTCGCTATCCGTGAAGGCGGCCGTACCGTCGGCTCCGGCAGAGTTGTTTCCGTTATCGAATAATCTCTGACCGCTGATTTAAGATTCCATCCGGTCCCCGGGTTTCCGGGGGCCGGTTTCTTTTATTTTCCGGTAGACTATTTCTGCCTTTTGTGGTATACTGAAGGGGCGAACAGATATTCGAAAGGGAACACAGAAATCATCGATGGACCACTTTGTACTGCACAGTGATTTTCAGCCGACAGGCGACCAGCCGCAGGCCATTGCGGACCTTGTAAAGGGCTTCAGGGAAGGCAATCAGTTCCAGACGCTTTTAGGTGTCACGGGCTCCGGCAAGACTTTTACAATGGCCAACGTCATTGCGGCACTGAACCGGCCGACGCTGATTATTTCTCACAATAAAACCCTTGCGGGGCAGCTCTACAGCGAAATGAAGGAATTCTTTCCCGAAAACGCCGTGGAGTATTTTGTGTCGTACTATGACTACTACCAGCCGGAAGCCTATATCCCGCAGACGGATACATATATTGAGAAGGACAGCGACATCAACGAAGAAATTGATAAACTGCGGCTTTCGGCAACCATGTCTTTAGTGGAGCGGCGGGACGTCGTCATTGTCGCTTCGGTTTCCTGCATTTACGGCCTCGGTTCGCCGGTGGACTACGCCAACATGGTTGTATCTCTCAGGCCGGGCATGCTGAAGGATCGGGATGAGGTGATCCATGAGCTTGTCCGGAACCAGTACGAAAGGGCCCAGATGGAGTTCAAGCGGGGCACCTTCCGGGTCCGGGGCGATGTCCTCGAGGTTTTTCCTGCGGAGACCAGTGAAAGGGCCGTAAGGGTTGAGTTCTTCGGCGACGAGATCGACCGGATCAGCGAGTTCGACCCGCTGACCGGCGAAGTCACGGGATATCTGCAGCACGCGGCTTTCTTCCCGACCTCGAACTATGTTGTCGAGCATGAGAAACTGATGCGCGCGACAATGGAGATCGAGAAGGACCTGCAGGAGAGGATCACGGAATTCCGGCAGGAAGACAAGCTTGTCGAGGCTCAGCGGATTAAGGAACGCACGCTTTTCGACATCGAAATGATGCGCGAGACCGGCTTCTGCTCTGGCATTGAGAACTATACGCGCTATCTCACGGGACTTCCGGCCGGCGCACCGCCATATACGCTGATGGACTATTTTCCGGATGATTTCCTGATCATTGTGGACGAAAGCCATATGACAATTCCGCAGCTTCGGGGCATGTACAACGGCAACTGGCGGAGGAAACAGACACTGATCGACTACGGTTTCCGGCTTCCATCGGCGATGGACAACCGGCCTTTAAGCTTCGGTGAATTTGAAGAGAAAATCGACCAGCTGCTGTTTGTTTCTGCGACACCCGGACCCTATGAGGAGGAGCACGAAATGCTCAGGACCGAGCAGGTGATCCGCCCGACCGGGCTTCTGGATCCGAAGATAGACGTACGGCCCGTCAAGGGGCAGATCGACGACCTGATCGGCGAAATCCGGAAGACGACGAAGGCCGGAAACAAGGTCCTTGTGACGACGCTGACCAAGAAAATGGCCGAGGACCTGACGGATTACCTGCATGAGGCCGGCATCCGGGTGCGGTATCTGCATTCCGATATCGATACCCTGGAGCGTGCGGAGATCATCCGCGACATGCGGCTCGACGTCTTTGACGTGCTGGTCGGAATCAATCTTCTTAGGGAAGGCCTGGACATCCCGGAGATCGCGCTGGTTGCGATTATCGATGCGGACAAGGAAGGCTTCCTCCGGTCCGGAACTTCGCTCGTGCAGACGGTCGGCCGTGCGGCGCGAAACGCCGATGGACACGTTGTCATGTATGCGGATACGATGACGGATTCGATGAAGTTCGCGATCTCGGAGACGAACCGCCGGCGCGAGATTCAGGAAAAATACAACGAAGAACACAACATTACACCGACGACGATCAAGAAGGCGGTCCGCGACCTGATCAGCATTTCGAAGCAGGCGGCTTCGGCCGGCGAGAAATTAGAGAAGGATCCGGAATCCATGACGAAGAAGGAGCTTCAGAAGCTGCTCGCGACGATGGAGAAGCAGATGAAGAAGGCTGCGGCCGACCTGAATTTCGAGGCCGCAATGGAGATCCGGGACCAGATCCGGGA
>CADCPV010000457.1 GCA_902803345.1 uncultured Eubacteriales bacterium
AGGCGGAAGAAACGACGGTCGTAGTCGACTCGATCTATTACCAGACCGAGTATGAGGAGTACGACAACAGCCTGTTCACGATCAGGATCCCGAAGGGCTGGGTGGTGGAACTCTGCAAGGAGTCGGACTTCATCCACTATACCTTCCGGGTGTACGATCCCAACAATGAAAAGTACTGCATCTATTTCAACCTGAAAACGGAAGGCTACATGGCCTCCCAGGAGGATTACGATTTCTTTGTTTCCAACTATCCGGACACCATCTTTACCGGGCTTCCGGTGATGGATCCCCGCACCACGGAGCGTTTCTACACCTTCTTTACCGAAGTCATGCTGCGAAATTCTGTGGAGAGTTTTACCTTCCCCACGCTTAGAGATTTTACGAAGAAGGAGTCTATGGGCTTCACCGATCGGAACGCCGAGGTGATACGGGCGACGGCCACGGACCTGGACGGCGAAAAGGTGGAGGGCCTGTTCTACTGCGACCTGATTCCGATCTGGTTCTACTATGTGACCTTCGTGAATGTCTACAATACAGTCTTTATCACTGCGCCGGAGGGAGAACTTCAGAACTGTCTGGAGGCGCTTGCCTATACTGTCGGGAGTATCACCTTCTCGGAAAAATTCATCGACTACTACAAGGATGAATGCCGGGATCTCCGGGAGGATCCGTATGACGTTGACAATATCTGCACGGATGTGCAGCGCGTGATGCTGGAGGGCTGGGAGAACCGCGCGAAGTCCGAGGACATCGCCGCCCAGAAGCAGTTTGATGAAAAGAACGGCTATGTGCGCATCTACGATGCCGAGACCGGACTGGTCTACCGGGCCTTCGCGGATTTCTTTGAGCGTTACAAAGGCAGCCAGTACCTGCCGGCGGAGGATGAAAAGTACATCCTTCCCGTGAGGGGCTTTGTATTTCTTGAAACAGAAACAACTACGAATTAACAGACAGAACAGAAAGGCCCGGGAGATTTTCCTCCCGGGCTGCTGTTATTCACAGATCAATGATAAGCGCTACCGGACAGTGGTCGGAGCCATAGACCTCGGGGAGAATGGCGGGTTCGACGATCCGCTCCCGGAGGTTGTCCGATACGAGGAAGTAGTCGATGCGCCAGCCGACATTGTTCGCGCGGGCGTTGGCGCGGTAGGACCACCAGGAATAGGCGTCTCTTTTGTCCGGGTACTTATAGCGGAACGTGTCCGTCATCCCGGACTCAAGGAGCTCCGTAAACAGCGCGCGTTCCTCATCCGAAAAGCCCGGATTTCCGCGGTTAGACTGCGGATTCTTCAGATCAATCTCTTCATGCGCAACATTCATATCGCCGCAGACAATCACGGGTTTTTCCGCCCGGAGCCCGAAAAGATATTCCCGGAACGCATGCTCGAAACGGGTGCGGTAGTCCAACCGCTTCAGCTCCGGCTGCGCATTCGGCGTGTAAACCGTCACGATGAAGCACTCCGGAAATTCTGCTGTCAGCACCCGCCCTTCACAGTCAAACTCTTCAATGCCGATGCCGTAGCGTACGGACAGCGGCTCTTTTTTTGAGAAGAGCGCGGTGCCGGAGTAGCCTTTCTTTACGGCGGAGAACCAGTACTCATAATAATCCGGCGCGTCCACTTCCGCCTGCCCGGGCTGCATCTTGGTCTCCTGTATGCAGAAAACATCCGCCTGAGCTTCCCGGAAGAAATCCAGGAAGCCCTTTCCGAGACAGGCACGAAGCCCGTTGACATTCCATGAAATCAGCTTCATCATAATCCGATCCCGTACTTTTCCTGCTGTTCCGCACGGTGCTTCGCAAGGTAGTTGTTGATGCGGTCGGTCGGGGTCAGCAGCGAACTCAGCGAATTATTGTGGTTCAGGTTGTCAATGACAAGCGCGATGTACTTTGAGAGATCGACGCTGACATAGTATTCGCGGTCGAAAAGTTCCGGACGCTGGTAGGTCAGGTTTGTCGTCAGCACACGGTAAATCAGGCCCTCCTCATAGGCCTTGTCGAACTTTTCGAGGCCGTTCGTGAAGAGGCCGAAGGTGGCGGCGGCAAAGATCCGGTTCGCGTTCCGCTTCTTGAGTTCGGTCGCGACTTCGATGATCGAATCGCCGGAACTGATCATGTCGTCGATAATCAGGACGTCTTTTCCGGCGAGGTCTGATCCGAGGTATTCGTGTGCAACGATCGGATTCTTGCCGTTTATGATCTGCGAATAGTCGCGCCGCTTGTAGAACATACCGATGTTGACATTCAGGTAGTTCGCGAAGGTGATCGCGCGGCCTGTTCCGCCCTCATCCGGGCTGATGATCATCAGGTGGTCGGAATCCAGCGGCAGATCCGGAGCAGACTTGCCGATTGCCTTGATGAACTGGTAGGTGCAGGCGATGTTCTCAAAGCCCTTGTCCGGGATCGCATTCTGCACGCGCGGGTCATGCGCGTCGAAGGTGATGATGTTCTCGATGCCGAGATTCATCAGCTCCTGCAGCATGGCGGCGCAGTCCAGGGATTCGCGGGAGGTGCGGCGGTGCTGGCGGCTCTCATAAAGGAAGGGCATAATGACGTTGACGCGTTTGGCTTTGCCTTCAATCGCGCCGATGATCCGCTTCAGGTCCTGGTAATGATCGTCCGGAGACATGTGGTTCTCCATGCCGCACAGCCGGTAGGTCAGGCTGTGGTTCAGCACATCGATCATGATGTAGATATCCATGCCGCGGACGGATTCTAAAATCTGCCCCTTGCCTTCGCCGGAGCCGAAACGCGGCGTCCGGGCCTGCATCAGGTAGCTTTCCCGCTGATAGCCCGTGAAATGGATCGCATTGTCGCCGGCAGCGGCTTCGCGTTCCGCCCGCCACTCCGAGAGATAGGCGTCAACCTTTCTGGCGAGAGGTTCGATGTTTTGCATTGCAATGATGCCCAGCGTCCCCTCCGGAATTGTCTGCAGCTTAATGTCTGCCATGTGAAATCCTCCTTGAAAATCCCTCATTGTCTGAATTTCTTTTTGATTCGAATATCTGCGCCGTCCAGCCGGATCAGCGTAAAGCCGCTGACGATCCGGGAATAGATGCGCTCGCCGTAAAGCTCCCTCAGGTGCACCGGGTCGAGGTTTGTCGAAATGACCGTCCCTTTCTGCCGGTTGAGCCGCTCGTTGATGCAGTAGAAGAGCTTGCTCACCGTAAAGGAATTGACGGATTCGGTCCCGAGATCGTCGATGATGAAAAGGTCGCACTGAAGCGCCGAACTGTCGACCGGCTCCGCGTCCTGGCTGAAGCGGCTCCTTGAGAACAGGTTGAATAAATCGATCGCAGAGAAGTACAGCACCGAATGGCAGCTGTCCAGAAGCTCTTTCGCGATGCAGTTCGACAGGAAAGTCTTGCCGGTTCCGGTCGGTCCGTAAAACAGAAGGGACCCCGGTGCGAAATCGTAGTCTTCCGCGAATTTCCTGCACAGACCGATCTTTTCCCGCATATAGTCGTACAGGTTTTTGCTGCCGATCTGAATGTCCTGATCGTAGTATTCCATCGAAAGCGTGCCGAAATTCTCCCGCGAAAGTACGGCCCGAAGCCCGCTTTGGTCATACAGAAGCTCCGAGATCGCCCGGCGGAAGCAGTGGCACTTTTCGCTGCCGATATAGCCGGTGTCCCGGCAGTCCGGGCAGCTGTAATGCGGCTCGAGATACCCTTCCGGGATGCGGTATTCCTTAAGAAGCTGCTCTTTTTCAGCGCGAAGTGCTTTGCTTTCCTCATCGAGCGCAGGAAGCACCCCGTCATTTCCCTGAATCCGGGCCCGGGCGCGGGATGCGGCATTTTCCGCGATCCGATCCTGCACCGTGAGAAGCTTCGGGAAGCGTTTGTAAACGGTCTCCTTCCGGATTTCCATGTCCCTAAGAGCCTGGAAACGCCGCGCGTCGTATTCACGCATCATCTGATTGTACTGTTCGTTTGTAAGCGCCATATGCGGTTCCTCATCTACGCTGTCAGGATTCGTAATACTGCCGGATCAGGTCCGAATAATCGTCCTTCCGCTCGATAAATTTTCCGGAAGGAACAGCGTCACGGTTTTTCCTGGAACTGTTCGAACTGCTCTTTTTATCCTTTTTCTCAAAGCCCTCGTCGAGATTCTTCACATCGTCCATGGTCACGACGCCGGCTTCCTTCCAGTCGGAAAGGATGCGGTTCGCGTAGCTGAAAGAGGGCGAATGTGCCTTTTTCAGCGTACGGCTGCAGGCTTCGAGGATGATCGGCAGTTCAAAATCGCGGGTCCAGTTTGAGATATATTCCATCTCAACGGTTCCGAGCGCACGGTCCCGGATGCCGAAGGCATTCTGGATGCTGGTGACATTTTTCGACCGGATCGCCTTGGCGGCCTTGATGTTCTGAAGATTCAGAAGGCCTTCATTCTTCCAGTTCTCCGCAACCGTGCGGATGTAGTGGATCGAGGTGTGACCGAGGTCGATGCAGTACTCCAAAAGGTATTCGATCACGTCACTCTGCCGGTCGAACAGCAGATAGCAGTAGCCGAGCGTGTCGCGCATCGTGGAATTGGCCGGCTTCTTGAGATAGTACTGCGCAAGGTCGAGTAGGTCCGTGAAACTCTCGTCTCTTGAGAGGTCCGAAAGCAGGGCAGGGTTTACTTCCTCTGATGCTTTCTTGGGCAGTTCATGGATATTCTTCGGCGCGGGCTGCGGCTCGGGATCCGAAGGCATCGGAATGACCGTGCTCTCCGGAGTCTTTTCCGGCACGTCATAGCGGTTTTCG
>CADCPV010000458.1 GCA_902803345.1 uncultured Eubacteriales bacterium
ATTAAAAAATTCCAGTTTGTCGATATCTTCCTTCTTGAACATTCTGTTGAAACATATCATAGTCGTATTGATGGCAATTGTATTTTTTATCAGTTCTACATTGTTTGAAGACATTTGAAGACATTTTGCATTTGATGATGCTAAGGAGCCCTTATTTGTAGGGGGTTCGGAGCAGTTTATATGCTTCAAATCCCTCCTTCTCCGTAGTAAAATCAGCGAGAAACCTAAGGAAAATCAAGGGTTTCTCGTTTTTATATGCTTGAAAAGTGCAACAAATAAAAGGTTTGTTGCACTTTTCAGAAGGAGCACTTCCTATTGATGCCAGGGAAGAAGGAGGGAGCGGTCACGTATTTCTTATATTTTGGACTTTTATATAGACTTTAAAAACTAACGGCGACGGGCCGGTAATGAACTCTAAAGACCTTTTCGCTACATTTTTGAAGATTGTGTAGCATAAAAGCGTTGTCTTTCTCGCTACAATGATGTATAATGTGTAGCGAGAAAGGAGAGTGATTGCTATGGACGATAGGCTTAGGGCATATCTGGAAGAGAATAACGGCTTTTACCGCATCGCGGATGCAAGAGCTCTGGGTGCTTCCAAAGGGACAGCAGTTGGGTTTGTGAAGGAAGCAGGACTGAGCAGGGTTGCACATGGTGTATATTGTTCGGAAGAAGCGTGGCCTGACAGGATTTTCCTCATTCAGATTCGAAATCGTAAGATCATCTTTTCACATGAGACAGCTCTTTATTTGCACGGGCTGTCTGACCGAGAATCAGCCCAACTCGTGGTAACTGTAAAAAGAGGTTATAATGCAAGCCATCTGAAATCGGATAACATTAAGGTTCATACTGTAATTCCCGAATGGTTCGAAATCGGTCTGCAGGAAATTCAAACTTCTTCCGGGAACATGGTAAGGGTATATGACAGAGAACGCTGTATCTGCGATATTTTGAGAGAAAAAAAAAGAATGGATATCCAGGTGTTTCAGGTGGTATTGAATACATATTTTAAAGATCAGAATAAAGATATTCATAAGCTGATGAAGTACGCATCAGAATTCGGAATCGAAAAAAGAATGCGCCAATATACGGAGGTGCTTTTATGATCAAAACTCGGATGCAGTTGAACGCGCTGATTAGAAATAAGGCGGCAGGGGATGGGGATAAGGCGCAGATTCTGCTGCGCATCTACATGATGGAGCGGCTGCTTGAGAGAATATCCGTTTCCGGGTATCGGGATAATTTTATCCTGAAAGGCGGGATGCTAGTATCCTCACTGGTCGGTGTTGATATGCGAACCACTATGGATATTGACACAACAGTCAGGGCGATTCCGCTGACACAGGAAAAAGCAAAAGAATTCCTTAAGGAAATCATGGCCATTGATCTGGAAGATAATGTGTCCTTCAGGATTACAAAGGTTGAGAATATCATGGAAGGACATGAATATGAAGGAATCCGGTTTCATATTGAAGGTAACCTCGAGAAGCTTCGCCAGACGATCAAGATAGATGTTTCCACAGGAGATGCGATTACACCTGCTGCTGTGGAGTATGAACTGCCACTGATTCTGTAGAACCGGAAGATCGGATTGTGGGCATACAATGTGGAGACACTCCTGGCTGAAAAACTGGAGACGGTGATGACCAGAGCAGAGGCGAATACAAGGATGAGGGATTTTTATGATGTCTATATTCTGACTCGACAAGAAACGATTGAAATAAATTCCGCACATCTGAAAGAGGCTTTTGCAGCCACCTGCAGAAAACGCGGCTCAGAGGCTTTAATACCCTCTTTTGATGAAGTTCTGGAAAGTATAGAAGTGTTACCTGAGATGCAGGATGCCTGGGAAAACTATAGAAAGAATAACTCCTATGTCGAAGACCTTACATGGCGTGAGGCTGTTCATTCCATAAAGCAGCTGAAGAATCAGATTGATTAATCAGGAATTACAGATATGAGAGATGCAGTTGAAAATATTGGCCTTTTGCAGAAGCAGTTAAATGAGCTGCAGATTGAGAACCAACTCCTAAAAAGTATTCTGGATCGATCCGGCATTTCTTATATGCAGGAGTTAAGGCATCTTAGGGAACCGGAAGCTACTGAGAGTTTCGTTCTGAATCAGGGAGCCAGGATCCTTCATCCACGGAAAATCACCGAAAAGATGGTAAATATATATCTCACTTATTTCTGGGGACGGCCAGATGTTTACGCAAAACGGTCGGAAAAGAAAAACGGTGAATCCGGGTATTATCCACAGTGTAATAACTTCTGGACTGAGATATGTCCCAGAAAACATGGACAGAAGATAACATGTAAAGATTGTTCGTACAGGTCAGACAAACAACTGACGAAGAAAGAAATCCGGGCACATCTGGAAGGGCGGTCTTACAATGCGTCAGACGTGGTCGGTATATATCCGTTGTTTCCGAATGGCACATGCCGGTTTCTTGTATTTGACTTTGATAATCATGGAGAAGGTGCGGAAAAACAGGATTATGCCAATATAAACGATTCATGGATAGAGGAAGTGGAGGCAATGCGGACCATATGCTCGTTGAATGGAATCGACCCTCTGGTAGAGAGATCCCGTTCCGGGCGCGGAGCTCATATATGGATATTCTTTGACAGCCCGATTCCGGCGGCGTTGGCCAGGCGATTTGGGTTTGCACTTTTGGAAAAAGGCGCCGAGCAAGTCAATCTTAAATCATTTCAGTATTACGATCGCTTGCTGCCGGCACAGGACGTACTTCCGGAGGGAGGGACTGGAAATTTGATTGCCTTACCGCTGCAGGGAAAGGCTCTACAGGAAGGAAACAGCGCGTTTATTGATAAAAATTGGAATGCCTACCCCAATCAATGGGAAATATTGTGGACCAAACCGCGTCTGTCTAAAGAGTTCTTGGAATTGAAAGTACAGGAATGGGCAGCTTCTGTCAGTGATCTTCTTTCGCAAAAAGATGAGGAAGGACGGGAGAAACCCTGGGAAAAAAGAAAGAAATTCTTCGCAGGGGAAGTAGATGGCAGAGTAAGTATTACTCTTTCCAACGGTATTTATATCGACAGTCTGAATTTAAAACCGTCGCTTCAGAATAAAATCCGAAGGGTGGCGGCTTTTCGAAATCCGATCTATTACAGGAACCAGGGGATTGGCACTTCGAATTATGATACAGCCAGTTGGATCTATTTGGGAAAGGATCATCTCAGTGGTTATATTCAG
>CADCPV010000459.1 GCA_902803345.1 uncultured Eubacteriales bacterium
CGGACGCCATGCATATCTTGCAGCCTGCACGCTGGACTTTGATGCGGCGGTCGACTGCTGGGGCGGCGGCGTGATCCAGGCGGAGACCAATGAGGCACGCCCGGTTTCCCCGATCGACCTGACGGAAAACATGAGCTGCCCGCTTTTAGGCATTTTCGGAAATGACGACAGGATGCCGACGCCGGAGGAGGTAAACAAAACGGAGGAGGTACTGAAGAAATTCGGCAAGGACTATACCTTCTTCCGCTATGACGGCGCCGGACACGGCTTCTGGTATTATGATCGGCCGATGTACCGGCAGGAGCAGGCGATGGATTCGCTGGAGAAGGTATACGAATTCTTTGAGAAACATCTGAGAGAATAGGGTTGTATTGTGAGTGAAACCAGTAAAAGCCGGGGCTTCGCCGTCATGGCGAAGCCCGTCGGTTCTGTATGCAATTTAAGATGTCGCTACTGTTACTATCTGGACGCACCGAACCGCACTGGGGATACCGCGCAGACCGGAACTTTTCCGCTGATGACGGATGAGACGCTGGAGGTTTACGTGCGGCAGCATTTTGAAGGAAATCCGGGACCTGTCGTACAGTTTAACTGGCACGGCGGAGAGCCGACAATTGCAGGGCTGGATTTCTATCGGAAGGCTGTGGATCTCCAGAAAAAGTACTGCCCCCCGGGTATGCAGTGCTGGAATAATATTCAGACGAACGGCGTGCTCCTCACGGACGAATGGTGCAGGTTCATTGCGGAGAATCATTTCGATGTGGGCCTGTCGATCGACGGCATTGAACGCGTGCACGATCTGTACAGGCGAACAGCCGGAGACGAGGGATCCTTCCGCTTTGCAAAGGAAGCCTGTGAGCGGCTGATGCGTTTCGGCGTGAAGCCGGACCTTCTCTGTACGGTTACGATGGAAACCGCGAAGAATGCCGATGCCGTCTACAGAGGCCTGAAAAGCCTCCATACGGGCTGGATGCAGTTCATCCCGATCCTTGTCCGGGTCGGACTCTCGGAGGGCGAAAACACTGCGATTTCACGATCACAGGGGTATGCTGAAGGCGAAGAAACAGAGGAGCTTCTTCCCGAACCGGAAATGACAGAAGAGTCTGTCACGCCGGAGGCCTGGGGAAAGTTCCTGTGCACGGTGTTCGATGAGTGGATTTCTCACGATCTGGGGAGCACAGGCGTGCAGTTTTTCATGGAAACTCTGTCGCTTCTTTCCGGTCGGCCATCATCCCTGTGCATGCTTCAGAAGCAGTGCGGCCGCGTGCTTGTGGTGGAGCATGACGGGAGCGTCTATTCCTGTGACCACTATGTCGACCGGACACATTTTCTGGGAAACATTCACGAGCATACGCTTTCAGATCTGGCAGACTCTGCTTTCCAGGAGGATTTCGGAAGAAACAAGGAGGACAGCCTTCCCATGCGCTGCCGGAAGTGCCCGTACCTCATGCTCTGCCGCGGGAACTGCCCGAAGGACCGGTTTTCTTCGGACGGCAGCTATTATCTATGCGACGGTCTCCGGGTATTCTACGATCACGCAGTCCCGATGCTTCGGAAAGTCCTCGAAATGAACCGGAAAAAGGTGCCTGCGGGCACGATCATGGCTTCGATGCGGAGCGAGCTTAAGAAAAAGAAACGCTGATGAGATACAAATGCCTGATTTTTGACCATGACGATACGGTTGTCGACTCCACGGCCACGATTCACTGGCCCTGCTTTGTCGAGTACCTTGAGAAATATTTCCCCGGGAAGGAGTGCACGCTCGAAGACTACTTCGTGAAGAACTTCCATCCGGGTTTTATTGAGATGTGCAAGGAGGATTACGGGCTCACGGATGAGGATCTTGATCTTGAGGTGCAGTACTGGCAGGACTATGTGAAAAACCACATCCCGACGGTTTACCCGGGCATCCGGGAGATCATGGAGCGGCAGAAGGAGGCGGGCGGCCTGATTGCGGTCATCTCGCACTCCTTTGATTTTAATATTTACCGCGACTATGAGGCTAACCGGCTTCCGAAACCGGATGCAGTTTACGGCTGGGAGATTCCGCCGGAACAGCGGAAACCGAAGCCCTGGGCGGTCTTCGAGATTATGAAAAGATATGATCTTGCACCATCCGATGTGCTGATGATCGACGATTTGAAGCCGGGCTTTGACATGGCAAAGGCCGCGGGCATTGAATTTGCCGCGGCCGGCTGGGCTTATGATGTGCCGGAAATCGAAGCGTTCATGCGCCAAAACAGCGGCCTGTACTTCAAGACCGTACAGGAGCTTTCGGACTTCCTGGCGTAAAGGATCTATAGCCTTGCAACGCCGCTTTTCCGCGCGGCTTCTGCAGCTGCCGCCGCGACGGTCGGACCGACTCTCGGGTCAAAGGCGAGCGGCAGGATATATTCCGCACTCAGTTCTTCATCCGAAACAAGTCCGGCAAGGGCGTGGGAGGAAGCAACTTTCATTTCCTCATTGATGTCCCGCGCACGTACGTCCAGCGCACCGCGGAAGAGGCCCGGGAAGGCGAGGACATTGTTGATCTGGTTCGGATGATCGGATCTGCCGGTGCCGACGACGGCTGCACCGGCTTCTTTTGCCTCATCCGGTTCGATTTCCGGGACAGGATTGGCCATTGGGAAGACAATCGCCCCTTCCGCCATAGACTGAATCATTTCTCTGGAGACAATATGCGGCGCACTGACACCGATGAAGACATCCGCACCGCAGAGCGCATCCGCGAGGGTTCCGCTGAAATTCTCCGGATTTGTCCGCGCAGCCATTTCAGCCTGCGCCGGATTCATTTCAATGCCTTCCGCGAGAATTCCGAAGCGGTCCACCATCAGAAGGTGCTCTACGCCGAGGTTCAGGATGTGTTTTCCGATCGCTATGCCGGCGGATCCGGCGCCGTTGATGACGCAGCGGACTTCCGACAGTTCCTTTTTCACGACGCGCAGCGCATTGAGAAGCGCGGCCCCGACGACGATTGCCGTTCCGTGCTGGTCGTCATGGAAAACCGGAATATCGCAGATTTCCTTTAGTCTGCGCTCAATTTCAAAGCAGCGGGGTGCAGCGATGTCCTCCAGGTTTATGCCGCCGAAGGACCCGGATATGAGATAGATGGTCCGGACGATTTCATCAATGTCTTTTGAACGGATGCAGATCGGGAACGCGTCCACATCACCGAAAGCCTTGAAAAGCGCGCATTTTCCTTCCATGACCGGCATGCCGGCTTCCGGACCGATATCCCCTAAACCCAGGACCGCCGTACCATCCGTAATCACGGCCACAAGGTTGTGACGGCGTGTGAGATCGAAGGATTTGTCATAGTCCTTCTGGATTTCGAGACAGGGCTGTGCGACGCCGGGTGTGTATGCAAGTGAAAGATCTTCCTTGTTTTTTACCGGAACGCGGGAGACAACTTCGATTTTGCCTTTCCATTCGCCGTGCAGGCGAAGCGATTCTTCTGCGTAGTTCAATTTTTTTCCTCCCGGGAATAGTTTCTTTTTCCGTATCACTATACACGAAGAACCGCAAAAGATCAACCGGATTCATCCGAAAGCAGATAAAAACGGAGAAAATGGGGAAATCTCAAAAACCCGCTTGACATTCCCCTGTACTTATGTTATAGTACGCGGGTGGCTTGAAAAGCCACAGCCGAAGACAGCAGGTGTCGCAAGACGTAAGGAGAAAACGCCTGCCGAGGTTATCAAAATCTTTTCAAAGGGATTTTTGCGGCCTCGTGATCTGTCACGGGGTTTTTCTTTCTCCTTAAGAAATCTTTGAAGAAGGAGGGTAAGTCATTGGCTAAGATTGAAGAGAAGAAGCCGATCGTTGAGGAAATCAGCAATGTTCTTTCGGGCGCGCAGACTGCGGTTATCGTTGACCACAGAGGTCTGACGGTTGCAGAGGACACCGAGCTTCGCAAGACTCTCAGAGATGCCGGCATTCATTACAAGGTTTACAAGAACACCTTTATCCGTTTTGCCATCAAGGGTACGGAAAATGAAGCGCTGGGTCAGCTCCTCGAAGGTCCGTCCGCACTGGCTGTCTGCAAGGAAGATGCGACGGCAGCGTCCCGTGAGCTCGTGAATTTCGCGAAGAAACATGCGAAATTAGAGATTAAGGGCGGCATGGTAGACGGAAGCTACTGTGATGCAGACAAAATCAAGGATGTTGCGAACATCCCCGGAAGAGAAATTCTTCTTGCAAGACTCTTCGGAAGCATGCAGTCCCCGATTGCGAATTTTGCCCGCGTTGTCAAGCAGATCGCAGAGAAGGACAGCGAACCCGCAGCGGAAGCTGCACCGGCAGAGGCATAAGCCTGCTGCACCAAGATCGGGCGGCCTGATCGGAATGGACCGCAAAAACTACAATAATACGGAGGATATTTATAATGGCGAAGTTAACAACTGCTGAGTTTATCGCAGCACTCAAGGAGTTATCTGTTCTGGAACTGAACGAGCTTGTCAAGGCTTGTGAAGAAGAGTTCGGCGTTTCCGCAGCGGCAGGCGTTGTCGTAGCGGCCGGCCCGGCTGCAGCAGCCGAGGAAGTGGAAGAGAAGACCGAATTCGACGTTGAGCTGACCGAAGTCGGCCCCAACAAGGTTAAGGTTATCAAAGTTGTCCGTGAAGCTACCGGCCTCGGCCTCAAGGAAGCGAAGGACGTCGTTGACAGCGCTCCGAAGAACGTTAAGGAGCAGGTCAGCAAGGCTGAAGCTGAAGACCTCAAGGCGAAGCTCGAAGCAGAAGGCGCTAAGGTTACTCTTAAGTAATCAGATACTCAGAATAAGAAAACCCGCGGGGAACAGTCTCCGCGGGTTTTTTATTTGCACAGGCTTTTCAGCACTTCCATGGTAAGCGGATAGACCGCATTCATATCGTCGTTCACGACCGCAAGGTCCGCTTCCGAAAGATCTTCCCGGATATTCGCAAACAGGAAATCGTAATTCAGCGAGCCGTCCGGCTGAATCGCCTGGTTCGAAATGCCGGCGTGCATCAGCATATCGCCGACAGCAACGAGCCGGACAGTGGCTTCGGTCTCCATCGGGACAAAACTCATCTCGATGGCTCCGCCTGTTTCGGACTCGGATTCCGCTGAAGTATCCGGGATTTCGCCGGAGTTTCCGATGGATTCCGGATCTTCCGCGGAAGCCGTCGGGGATTCCTGAAGGGAGGAAGTGCCCGTCTCTGCCGGGTTTTTGGAAGCACCGGTGTCTGAAGAAATGCAGGAGGAGAGAAGCACCGAAGACAGCGCGAGGACTGCCGCGAATAGAAGAGCCGGGAATACGTACTTTTTTCTCATATTGATTCTGTTCCTTGTTCCGGATCCTGTGGATCCTTCAGCCGCAGCATCAGGTTCAGTACATTTTTTGCGGTGCGCTGCAGCTCACCTCTGGTAATGCCGCCCAGTTTTCCGAGGGTTTTCAGGAGCGTCCCGTCGGAGCGGTATTTCTTTGCCATATGCCAGCGGTCGCCGGGCATCAGCACGTCGACCTGTGCGCGGACCCGGTAGGCATTGTCCCGAAGGAGCGGGAATTCCGGGCTCTTCGAACGCTTCATCCACCAGTCGGTCAGCACGAGGCCCGTAAAGCCCCATTCCTCGCGAAGAACCGTCGTCACGAGATCGTAGTTGTAATGGCTCCAGACGCCGTTGATCTTGTTGTAACTGGTCATGATCGTCAGCGGTTTCGCTTCCTTCACGACGATTTCGAAGTTGCGAAGGTAAATCTCCCGAAGCGTCCGCTCGCTGACCCGGGAATCATGCCGCGAGCGGCGGGTCTCCTGATTATTGCAGGCAAAGTGTTTCGGACAGCTTGCATGGCCTGCTTTCTGTACACCGGAAACTGCTGCTGCGGCAATCCTGCCGGACAGAAGGGGATCTTCGGAAAAGTACTCGAAATTTCGCCCGCACAGCGGATTCCGGTGAATATTCATGCCCGGCGCAAGGTGTACGTCGACCTGATAGTGACTCATTTCCGCGCCTAAAAGTTCGTGAAGCTTTCTGACAAGCGCAGTATCAAAAGTCGCGGCAAGCGCGGTTCCGCAGGGGAGAAGTGCGCAGTAGCGCCGCATCCGAAGGCCCGCAGGCCCGTCACAGCAGGTCACGGCGCGAAGTCCCTTTTTCTGCAGGCTCGGTATAATTCCGCCGAACACCCCTGCATTTCCGGGTGTCCCGAGGACGGAACCCATCATGCCGTGCCCGCGGGAGAGTGCTTCCAGTTCAAGATCCGAGAGCTCCGCGATAAAGTCGTCAAGCGCGGCTTTCCCGCTTCGGACATCGCTGAAATGTATGGTATGACCGGTTTTTTTCGGAATTTCAAAGGGGATGTGCGACAGAATCCGGTCGCGCAGTTCTTCGCCGGGAGCGCAGAGCGCGTGGCAGGACTCGACGATTCTTTCTTCCGGGATTTCGATGCTTCCCGCATCAGCACCGTTCAGTTCCAGCCGATAGGTCCCGGGTTCGAGAATAAAGGCGTGGAGCTTTTCGTCATAGGAGGAGAAAGCTTTTTCGTCAAAAGAGAGGCAAAGATCGGTGCTTTCCCCGGGACGGAGTACGGATGTCTTTTCGAAGGCACAGAGTACCCGGCACGGTTTTTCCAGACGTCCTTCCGGCAGGCGCATAAAGAGAAGCACGGTTTCCTTTCCCGGGAACATACCGGTGTTTCGAACGGTCAGATGCAGGGTGTATGATTTGTCCTCGGAAGAGTGATCCGGAAGCACGAGTACCGGATCCGAAACCCGGAAATCTGTATAACTTAAGCCAAATCCGAAAGGCCAGAGAATCTTTTCCGGATGCAGGTCAAAGTAACGGTAACCGACGAAAATACCTTCGCTGTAGTTGTTGTAATTCCTGCCGCCGAAGTCCGCAGCACTCGGATAATCCTCATAATGACGCGCAATAGTGTCCGGAAGCCTTCCGGAGGGAGAAACCGCGCCGTAGAGCACATCCGAAAGCGCATTTCCGGCCTCCATTCCGCCGAGCCACACAAGAAGAATCGCCGGGAGCCGGTCGCCGAATTCTTCGGTGAAGCTCATATCAATGATGCTTCCGGTATTGAGAATGAGCACGGTTTTTCCGAAATACTTCGTTACAAGCCGGAGCATCCGAAGCTCCTCATCCGTCAGATAATAGCTTCCTTTCTGAAGTTCATTTTCGCGGTCTTCCCCGGCCGCGCGGCCGATCACGACAAGCGCGGTGCCGCAGCGGGTCGCGGATTCCCGGACCAGGTCCTCCGGAAGCGGCATCTCCGGGTAGCTGAAGGGCCAGTGCCCCCAGAACCCGTCGTCCTTTTTGTTTTTCGGCTCGTGCGTCCACAGAAGATACCGGCTCTGCACGGCAGTATCCAGATTGGCGCCGCAGCTCTGAAGGGCATCTATCAGGCTGATTTCATAAGGCGCGTGCACGTCTCCGCCGGAGCCGTAGCCGACATGGAACCAGTCGTACTGGCAGCGGCCGAAAACAGCGACTTTCTGATCCGGGCTCAGGGGCAGCACACCGTCGTTTCGAAGCAGTACACAGCCTTCTGCGGCAGCCTCCCGGACAAGTTCCGGCATCCCGGGCGTGACATAGCGCTCGCCTTCCGCGGCGGTCATTTCCTGTGACAGCCCGCCCATGGTCTTATTGACAAAATGCTGATAAAGTTTTCCGATCTTCCTCTGTAAAAAGTTCACGGCTCACTCCAAAAATCAGTGCTTTCTCCCGCATTATAGCACGATTTTTCGCGAATGCAAGACGGAGGCAGTTGAATTCCTGACAGGATTGTGATATCATTCGTCTTAAGAAAGACGGAAGACGCGGCGTGCGGCGTCCGCAGTTTTCCACACAGAACGTGGACAGTACAGAAAAAGGAGGCAACAGAGATGAGCACAGTTTATGAAGCAATTAAGAAACGGTTTTCCACCAGAGGCTATACCGATGAAAAACTGACTGATGAAGAGCTGAATCAGGTCATTGACGCCGGCCTTGCAGCACCGACTGCAGCCAATAAGCAGGAGCTGCATTTCTCCGTGATCCCGGCGGGCAATCCGATCCTGCAGGAAATCGAGGATGAGAAGAATAAAACCCGCGGCCCGGCGCCGAAGAATTTCTATTATGACGCACCGACCGTGATCATCATCAGCGGCGACGAATCTTTCGGCTGGAGCGCACTGGATGCGGGTATTGCAGCACAGAATATCGTGCTTGCCGCGGAAGGACTCGGGCTTGGCTCACTGATCATCGGCTGCATCAAGGATGCCATGCTCGGTGAAAAGAAGGCATATTTCAACGAAAAACTCGGGATTCCGGAAGGCTACGGCTACCAGATCGCGATCGCGCTTGGTCATACGGCGCTCGCAAAGGAGCCGCACAGCTATGATCCCGCACGTCAGGTAAGCTGCCTGTAAAAAGCTTTCATGAGGCCGGTATGAAACGAAAGACCAGGAAGCGTATCCTTTCCGTTACGGCACTCGCAATAAGCGCCGTTCTGATTCTTTTCAGGACGGCGCTGTTGTCCTGCGCCGATGATCCTGAGGACGGGGAGAAAACGCTTCCCGCGATTTCCGTTTCCAACCTTGTGCTGTTTGCGGACGAGGACGGGGAGACTGTTACAGAAGAAGATGAGAGCACCTGGTTCCGATACCTTTATTCGGACCGGATCATCGTCGTGTATGAGGAGGAAGAGGGCGAAGAGATCAAAAAGACGGTGTATTACGGGCTTGATTCACTTCCGGAAGATACTGCGGCGGCACTGACAGAGCAGGGGCTGCAGACAGGGGATCAGCCCTGGGCTGTGGGAGATCACACTGTTTCGCTTCAGCTCGGTGAACTGACGACTGATTTTACAGTCAGGGTTATCGAGAAGAAAATCCGTGATATCGTGCCGCAGAATCCGGTGCTTCTTCCGAAAAACGAAGACGGTCTTTATGATCTGTCGGATCTTGAGCTGCTGATATACTACGAAAACTCGGACTATTATGATTGCATCACGCTTTCAGATACAGAAAACGCGCTTGATGAGAATCAGGCCGGACCATGGGATTCCGGAACGCACACAGTGGATTTTGAATATCAGGGCTTCAATGGAAGTTTCGATGCAGAGGTGACGGATTCGCCGATCCAAAGCTGGAATTTTCTCGAAGCGCAGTACTGGATTTCGGAAAGTGCGGCGGATGCGGATTCGGAGAACGAAGAAGGGAAACTGTACCATCCGGAAGAGTTTCTCACGCTGTCTGTTGTCCGGCTCAACGGCGTTACAGCCGCAGGAACCCTGAAAAAGATTGCGGAGAATTATCAACTTGATTACAGTCTCAGGCTGACATCCGGTGAAACGGAGATGCGCTTCAAACCCGGCGATCTTGTCGAAATTGAAGCGGAAATGGCCGGACACACAGAGACGGTCCGGGTCCGGGTCTCGGAGCATGAACCGTCGGAATGTCCGCATACTCACACGGAAGAATCTTCGGAGATTCCGGCTGACTGTACCCACACGGGCTGGACCGCCTTTACACGATGTCTGGACTGCGGGAAAATTACTACCGGATACCGGACCATGATTCCGATGACGGATCACGAGCTGATTCCGGTCTGCATCCTGCAGATGCCCGGCTGCGAAGATGAAGGCCTCGCGCTGTATGAGTGCAGTGTCTGTCATGAGAAGAGTACGAAGAAAATTGAGGCCAGAGGGCATGTGTTCGGTCCCTTTACCGTTGTGAAAGAAGCGACGGATGAGGAAGAAGGACTGAAGGTCAGAGTTTGCGAAGTCTGCGGCGAGGAGGACAAGGTTTCGATCCCCAAGACCGGATCGGAGGAGAGCTCGGAGGAGAATACAGAAAGTTCCTCTGAAGAAAACTCCTCTGAGGAAGACAGTTCGGAGTCCCAGTCTGAGGGAGACACCGACGAGAATCTTTCTGAATCCGGATCATCGGAGGACGGCAGCTCCGAAGAAGGCGGTGCCGGTAACTCATCGGAGAGCGGGAATGAATCCTCTGAAGAAGAGAGTGGTTCTTCGGAAGAAGAATCTTCGTCTGAGGAGGAATCCGGCTCGGAAGAGAGTTCTGACGAAAGCAGTGAAGCATCTTCCTCAGAAAGTGACTCTTCCTCTGAATCCTCGGAATCCACAACCGAATCTGCGACAGAATCGACGACGGAGTCTACGACGGAAACGAGTACCGAAGCACCTACGACCACGGAGGCTCCGACTACGACTGCTGCACCGACAACCACTGCGGCTCCGCCGATCACGACGGCCGCCCCGACAACAGAACAGGAAAAGTCCGGCAGCGAACAGGCTCCGATCGACGTAGACATCCGTTCGGGGGAAAAAGAGACCGAAACGACAACAGAAGCCCCGTCGAGAGATCCAGAGGAAAGCAGTCCGCTTCCCGAGAGCAGCGAAGAAAGCAGCACCGAAGAACCAGACGGTCAAGGCATTCTTACCCCCTTCAACATGATCATCATCGGCATCGGCATCCTGGCAGCGGTCCTCTTCATCATATGGATCCTCTTCCTGATCCTGAGAAGGAAAAAGCGCAGATAGTCCGCGGGGACAGACCCCTTCCGCCGCATACCCGCCCGCTATCCCCCGCTGGCAGTATTCCCCGGAACGGCTGGGAGATCATAGCTGTCTTTTCGAACGATTTGCGGCAAGCGGCACTCCGCGTCTTGGATTCCCGCGCACCGGGTGTTGCGTGCTGTCTGAGCGCATAAAAAGAAACACGATCCGGC
>CADCPV010000460.1 GCA_902803345.1 uncultured Eubacteriales bacterium
TGCCAAGCGAGATCACCTGACGAAGATCCCCGGGCTCCTTCGCCCGAAGGCCGTCAATGACCGTACGGTAGGCCGGATACTTGGCCTGCAGACGGTCAAGCAGTTCCTGATAATCTTTTGTGGGATTCGCCTGGACAGACGGTGTGAAATAACCGGTCTCGGAACCGTTTGCGCCTTCCACGCGGATATACTGCCGCGTGTTCGACTCCCCGCTCAAAGAAGGCGCGGGATTGTTCTGCAGGTCGACCGCAAGTTCCCGCCCCTTTCCGATAATCTCGGGAAGACGCATCGGTGTTTTCGAGACATCCACCTGATCGAGCGCATCCGCATCGGCCTGCAGAAGCGGCGCCAGTTCCCGGGCAATCCTGCGCATCTCAGTCCCGATTTCTCCGGTGTCTTCTTCCGAAAGCAGCGGCGCTGCCTCCCGGAGCGCGCGCTGATACGATTCGCGCAGTTCCATTTTGGCCCGCTGATCCATTTCGGGAAGCGTCCCGTCCGGCCGCGGTGTGTAGTAGAAATTCGTAATCGAATTGATCCGGAACAGCGCATCGCAGAAATTCGAATAGTTCTGCATTTCTTCCGGTGTTGTCAGAAGGTCCGAAATCTCACTGACATAATCCTGGAGGTGCATCTTCATTTCGGAAAGATCAAATTTACCTGGCATAATAAACTCCTTGCTGTGCTTCTCTATCGTATGGTTTCTTCAAAACATTCTGTTTTCCTGAGTCTACACCCTGCTGTCCAACAGATGTCCAGCAGATACTGAAAAACTGAAATTTAATGACCTTGATTTTTCTATTCGTATTCCGGGATATTGAGCACACAGCGCTCTCCGTTTACAGTATAGGAAACACGGAATCCATTCTCTGTCTCCACGTGAATGTCTTCCGCCGTGAAGTTCTGCAGCAGTTTTTCATAAAAGGCGCGGACTTCCGGCGGATAGGAAGACAGATCATCCGAGCAGAACAGAACACCGCCCTGAACGGCTGAATGCATCTCAGCTTACGACTGCCGGAAGATACTTCTGCCGCTCCTCTTCAATAAAGTTCCTGATCCATTCATTGTCAATCACATCCCGAAGCGCGTCTGCCATGACGGATTCGTCCGCAAAGGTATCAAATTCATGCTGCTTCCGATCCAGCATCTTCACCATAGCTTCGTCCACAGTATTTTCACAGAGCAGATGAAATACCAGGACATTCCGGACCTGGCCCATGCGGTAGATCCGGGAGATGGCCTGGTTCGTCAGGGAAGGCTTGATCTGCGGTTCACAGAAAACGGCGATGCTCGCAGCCTGGATATTCAGCCCGGTTCCGCCGGCCTGTACCTGACAGACCAGGATGCTTCCGTCGTTTGCTTCCGTGAAGCGGTCGATCAGTTTCTGCCGTTCCGGGATCTCTGTCTCTCCGCTGATCACGCCGATCACCCTGTCCTGAAGAAGCGCCGCGGCTTTTTGTGCCGTTTCACGGAAGAATGAATAAATCACCATCTTCCTGCCTTCCGAAAGCGCTTCCTCACAGATTTCCAGAAGCCGCTGCGCTTTGGAAGATCTGCTCAGATCGTCCTGCAGGAAAGAAACCCGCCGCATAGCCTGGAAGTTCCGCGCATTCACCTGCTCCGTATAAGCCTGAAGATCTGCAGCCGTCATGCTGCACCACTCCTGCTCTTCCTGGATAGGCGGCAGTTCCTGAAGCACCTGCTCCCTCGTACGCCGCAGATAGAAAGGCGCAATCATTTCCCGAAACTCCGGCACATGACTCATATAGGCCGATCTTCGGACCTGTTCCGTCATATCCGGCCTGATAAAATCAATCAGGGCGCACATCTCATCCACCCGGTTTTCGAGCGGCGTACCGGTCATCATCAGAATATGCTCCGCGTCATTTTCAAGGCGGCGGATCAGGCGGGTCCGGTTTGCATCCGGATTCTTGATATAGTGCGCCTCGTCAATCACCAGCATTCTGAGCGGAATCTTTTCATCAATACCCTGAATGATCTTGCCCATGCTCTCATAATTGGTGACAGCCGCACCGCCTTCCGTCTCCCAGCGGATAAAGTCGTCCTGAATCTGCGTTCCGTGCAGCAGGTAAACAGGAATCGTACTGAATTTACGGATCTCCCTGCACCAGTTGATCAGGACAGACGCCGGACAGACGATCAGAAACCGGCTGCCCGGATACCGTGTGTGAAGATCGCACATCGCGGCAATGGCCTGAATGGTCTTGCCAAGACCCATTTCGTCCCCAAGAAGGATCTTTTTCTGATGGAGAATGTATTTCGCGCCGAATGTCTGATAGGAACGAAGCGCCCCGATAAATGCATCGTTATGAAGGATCAGCGCATCGATTTCCGCTGCCATCCTTGCCGGAATGCTGCTGTAGACGAGATCATTCGAGATCCCGCTTCCGCCCAGGGATTCTACGAGCGCATAATATTCCGCGCCGTTTCTCCGGAAATCCTGAAGCGCTTCCTCCAGCTGGACGGAAACTGCTTTGTTCCGGTTCTGAAGAAGCACACTGATGCGCTCATAGGCCGGGCTGTCAAAGAAACTGAGGATCTCCGAAACCGCCTGTTCCGTCTGCTCTTTCTTCTCCCGTCCGGAAAAAACCCAGCGGAAGGAATTCCGGATGGACACTCTCGGAATCACATCCTCCGTAAACGCCTGCAGTTCTTTCTGAAGCGCCTGCATGTCTTTCCGAATGACCGCACAGCGCCGGAAGCGCGCAGCCGCAAGAAGAAGCGCCGCTTCTTCCTTTTCAGGGTTCCGCTCCGTCAGGCGGATAGACTTATGTGCCGAGAGATTCAGGAGGAAGCCGGAAATAATGTTCCGGATCGAGCTGAGCTGTCCTTCCCCGATGCCGTCGATCATGGTCAGCTCCCGGTCGCCTGCCCGTGCAAGCGCCCCCAGATCCCGGAATCCTGCTGCCTGAAGCACGGAAACGCGGATCCCTGCTTTTGAATTCCTGAGCTCTTCAACGGAAATATCTGAGAGGGCATTCCGGGCTTCCTTCAGCCGGATGGCATCACAGCATTTCCGGATTTCTTCTGCCTGCGTCTGTTCTTCCTGCATCACGGAAGCAGCGGCCCTGTTGATCTGTTCCAGTGCCGCTGTCAGCTGATTTGCTTTTCTGAGTTCTCTTCCATTCATAAATGAAGCTTCACAGACTTTCTTTGTGTTTCTGCTCAAATTTGCGTACAGCCCGTTTCCATCCGCCTCCGTAATAGTATATGGCAATTGCCGCGGAGCGCAGGAAGGAAGCGATCAGAAGCGCCCAGAAGATCCCGTGCCAGTTCCCTGTCCGGACACCGAGAAGATAGGCAAGCGGAATCCGGGAAAAGGCACCGAACTGGGCTGTAATCATCGGAACAACCGATTTTCCGGCGCCCCGCATGGCATTGACGAGGCAGCGGTCTGTCCCGTGGAAAAGGCACTGGAAGGACATGATGAAAAGACCGTCTGCCGCAATGGCAATTACCGCCTGATCTGTTGTGAAAATCCGGGGGAAGATGCTTCTGAATCCGATCAGGATTCCACAGAGGCCTGCGCCAAGAACGGTCAGGCTGAGTATGCTGTAATTGATTCCTTTCCGGATCCTGTCCATCCGAAACAGCCCCATGTTCTGACCCACATAGGTGCAAAGCGCCGTGCTCAGGGCCACAACCGGGATGTTGATCACGTCATCGACTTTATTCACAATGCTGTTGGCAGCGATAAATGTTGCCCCGAAATAGTTGACAGATGACTGAACGCAAAGGTTGGCGATGGCATTTCCGATATTCTGGATCGCCGCCGGAAGACCGATCCCGATGATCTTTCCGGCTTCCCTGCGGTCCGGCCGGATATTCCGGAAGCGGACCTTTACACCGTAGCCGCCGCGGTTCAATCGAATGATAACACCGATTCCGGACAGGGTCTGCGCCAGTGTCGTTGCAAGCGCCACGCCCGGAACTCCCCATTTCAGAACAAGGACCGCCAATAGATCCAGAATGATATTCAGGAAACTGCAGAGAAGCAGGAAGTAAAAGGGCCAGGATGAATCACCCATTCCCCGGAGCGCACCGCTTCCCATCTGGTAGATCAGGTTCCCGGTGGTCCCGAGATAAATGATAATCAGGTAAAACCGGGCATCGGAAAAGATTTCCTGCGGTGTGTTCAGAAGATTCAGAAGCGGACGGCTGACAAGGAGTCCCACAACTGTAATAAACAGGGAACATACGACTGTCAGGAATGCTACCGTGGAAACCGCTTTCTGCAGCGCTTCATTGTCCTTCGCGCCCATTCTCTGGGCAATCACAACATTGGAACCTGTCGAAAGGCCGATCATAAACATGTTGATCAGGCTCATCACGGGTCCGCTGGCCGAGACCGCCGCCAGCGCGTCCGAACTGACAAAACGGCCGACAATGATCGAATCCGCTACATTATAAAGCTGGGTAACGATGCTTCCGAGGAGAATCGGAATCGCAAAGCGCAGAAGGCTGGAGAAAATCGGTCCTTCCGTCAGGTTGATTCGGCTGTTCTTTTTCTGAGCCATTCCATCCGCTCCTTCTTCTGCTGGATCGAATTTACATAAAGCCAACCTTGACAAACA
>CADCPV010000461.1 GCA_902803345.1 uncultured Eubacteriales bacterium
ATGGAAAACTGTTACGAGCTGATTCACACCTACCTGATCTCCCGGCGCCGCCGCATGTATGTTTCCAATTCCGGCGATACCGCAGACCTTTCGGACTATTCGTCCTCAGGCGGGACTTCTCATGAAACCAAAGCGCTTCCGGACTCGATTTTACCAAAGACCCCTTCCCGGAACAAAGATGTCACAGATGATCCTGCGGATGATCCGAAAGCAAAGTGACTTCTTTTTCTCCGATCCGGATTTTTCCAGCTTTCAGGAGAGATCCAAGTGCCTTTTTAAACCCATTCTTGCTCATCTGAAGCTCACGCCGAATGATTTCCGGCGAAGCACTTTCTGAGAACGGCAGCACACCGCCGTATTCATCTATTTTCTTCAGGATCGTTTCCGTATCCCGAGCAATCTGTTCATAATCCCTTGCCCGAACCGAGAGATCCAGTTTTCCGTCTTCCCGGACTCGTACAACACGGCCGGAAACCGTCTCTCCGAGCCGGTATTTTCTGAATACCTGGGCGCTCGGAATCAGCCCGAAAATCCTGCGCGCAGGGTCTTCCTGTTTCGGTTCGACCGCCACAAAAACACCGTAGTTTTTTTCGATCCGGTAGACGACGCCTGTGAAAGGGTCTTCTTCCCGGAACTCATTGCGCTTTGCAGGTGAAAGACGGTTATAAATTCTGCTTGTCGCAGACAGCCGTCCGGAGCGGTCCAGGTACAGGTAGACCAGGACCTCATCCTGCGCCGAAAGGCGCTCTTCCTGCTCCCGGAAGGGAATCAGAAGATCCTTTTCCAGGCCCCAGTCCAGGAATGCGCCGACCTTCGTCACGGCCCGGACCCGAAGGCGTGCGAATTCACCGAGCCTGATTTTCGGATCTGCTGTCGTGGCAATCAGCCGGTCTTCCGAGTCACGGTACAGAAAAACTCGAATCGAATCGCCGGCCTGAAGACCAGAGGGAACCTGCTTTTTGGGAAGCAGCACGCTCTCTTCGGTCCCGGTTTTTCCGAGGTAGACGCCGAACTCCGTTTCCCGGAGTACGGTCAGTGTTTCCGTCTGTCCGATGTTGAAATCTGTTTTCATAGGGTAATTCCGTCCTTATTCAGTCTGTCGGTGCGAAAGGATCTCCTTTCGCGAAAAGAAAGGCAGTAGAAAGCTACTGCCTTTCCTTGCTGCATATGTTGTTCTATGCTGCGGCTTTGCCGGATCTGTCCGGCAAAGCCTCTTCAGATAAATGATTATTCCACAACTTCTCTTGCGTACATTTCCTTCAGCTCATTGAGGTGTTTGTAGCGAAGTTCTGCATTCTTGGCAGCCTTGTCAAACAGCTTCTCGGCGCGCTCCGGGAACGAACGGGTCAGAGACGAGTAACGAGCCTCATTCAGGATGAACTCCTTGTAATCCGTGGTCGGTGCCTTGGAGTCGATCGTGAGCGGGTTCTTGCCTTCAGCCTTGAGTGCCGGATTGAAGCGGAACAGGTTCCAGTAGCCGCAGTCCACAGCCTTCTTCATCTCGGACTGGCAGTTGGTCATGCCGCCCTTAATGGAGTGCATTTCACACGGTGCATAGCCGATGACGATAGACGGTCCCGGATAAGCTTCCGCTTCCTTGAGGGCCTTCAGGGTCTGGTTGCGGTCCGCACCCATAGCAATCTGTGCCACGTAAATGTAACCGTAGGACATTGAGATCTCAGAGAGCATCTTCTTCTGGATTTCCTTGCCGGCCGCTGCAAACTGTGCAACCTGACCGATGTTGCTGGCCTTCGAAGCCTGTCCGCCGGTATTCGAATAAACTTCAGTATCAAAGACCATGATGTTCACATCCTCGCCGGATGCAAGCACGTGATCCAGTCCGCCGTAACCGATGTCATATGCCCAGCCGTCGCCGCCGAAGATCCAGATGGACTTCTTGTTGAGGTATTCCGCGTGATCCAGAATATCCTGGCAGAAGTCACACTTCTCGGGAAGTGCTTCGATCGCTGCAACAAGCGCCTTGGACGCTGCCTGGTTCTTCTCGCCGTCATTAACGGTATCAAGATAAGCCTCAGCAGCTGCCTTGACTTCTTCCGGATGCTCGTCAGATGCTGCGATTGCCTTCACCTTTTCGATCAGGCGGTTCCGGATTGCCTTCTGGCCGAGGTACATGCCGTAGCCATGCTCGGCGTTGTCTTCAAACAGGGAGTTCGCCCATGCCGGACCCTTGCCCTCAGCAGTCGTGGTATACGGGCTGGTTGCCGCGGGGCCGCCCCAGATGGAAGAACATCCGGTTGCGTTGGAGATATACATTCTGTCGCCGAAGAGCTGTGTGATGAGACGTGCATAAGAGGTCTCTGCACAGCCTGCACAGGAGCCGGAGAACTCCAGAAGCGGCTTCTTGTACTGGGAGCCGATAACGGTACCGGTATTGACAAGCTCCTTCTTCTCGGTAACTTCAGCCACACAGTAATCAAATACTGCCTGCTGCGCATCCTGCGTCTCACGCGGCTTCATGACAAGGGACTTCGTCGGGCAGACGCCTACGCAGACCGCACAGCCCATGCAGTCCATCGGAGATACAGCCATGGTGAACTTGTAGCCGGCTTTCTTGACGAGAGCTGCCTTCTCGGCATACTGCGTGATTTCGGGAGCCTTTGCAGCTTCTTCTTCGGAAAGTGCGAACGGACGGATCGTCGCATGCGGGCAGACAAACGCACAGGCGTTGCAGGCCACACAGGTTGCAGCGTTCCATTCCGGAACCATCACAGCGACGCCGCGCTTCTCGTAAGCGGATGCGCCCTGCTCGAAGGTGCCGTCTGCATGATCGTTGAAAGCGGAAACAGATACACTGTAGCCGTCCATCTTGCCGGCCGGCCGCATGATGTTCTCGACCTGCTTCACAAGTCTTCCGGCGCCTTCTTCCACCGCTGCCTTCTTTTCGTCAACCGCATCCTTCCACTCGGCCGGAACTTCGACCTTCTTATAGGCATTGACGCCGAGATCGATAGCCTTATGGTTCATGTCGACCACATCCTGGCCTTTCCGGAGGTAGGACTTCGTAGCCGCATCCTTCATGTGCTGAACCGCTTCTTCGATCGGCATAACATTTGCAAGTGCGAAGAACGCTGCCTGAAGGGTGGTGTTCGTACGCTTGCCCATGCCGATGGATGCGGCAAGATCAATTGCATTGATGGTGTAGAGCTGGATGTCGTTGTTTGCGATGTAGCGCTTGGTTTCCGCGTTCAGCTTCTCCGCAAGTTCTGCCTCGTCCCACTGGCAGTTGATCAGGAACACCCCGCCCGGCTTCACATCGTTGACCATCTTGTAGCCTTTTTCAATGTAGGACGGATTGTGACATGCCACGAAATCTGCCTTGTTGATGTAGTAGGGGCTCTTGATGGGCTTATCGCCGAACCTGAGATGCGAAACGGTGATGCCGCCGGTCTTCTTGGAGTCGTACTGGAAGTAAGCCTGTACGTACTTGTCGGTGTAGTCGCCGATGATCTTGATGGAGTTCTTGTTTGCGCCGACGGTTCCGTCGCCGCCCAGACCCCAGAACTTGCACTCGATCGTGCCTTCCGCAGCGGTATTGGGTGCCGGCTTCTCCTCTAAAGAAAGGAAGGTAACATCATCGTTGATGCCGATCGTGAAGTGCTTCTTCATGTCGTCCTTGGCAAGCTCTTCGTACACTGCGAATACGGATGCCGGAGGCGTATCCTTGCTGCCGAGGCCGTAACGTCCGCCGATGACCTTGATGCCTTCGCGGCCGGTCTCGGAAAGAGCAGTTACAACATCGAGATACAGGGGCTCGCCTAAAGCGCCTGGCTCTTTGGTGCGGTCCAGAACCGCGATCTTCTTTACGGTTTCGGGAATCGCTTCAACAAGTTTTGCGGGAACGAAGGGACGGTACAGACGAACCTTTACGAGGCCGACCTTCTCGCCCTGTGCCATCAGGTAATCAATGACTTCTTCCGCGACGTCGCAGATGGAGCCCATCGCGATAATCACGCGCTCGGCATCCGGTGCGCCGTAGTAGTTGAAGAGTTTGTAATCGGTTCCGAGCTTCTCATTAACCTTGCACATATACTCTTCCACAACAGCGGGAAGCGCATCGTAGTATTCGTTGCAGGCTTCTCTGTGCTGGAAGAAGATGTCGTCATTCTCATGGCTGCCGCGCATGACGGGGCGCTCGGGGTTCAGGGCGCGCTTGCGGAATGCCTCCACAGCGTCCATATCGACCATTTCCTTCAGGTCATCATAGTCCCAGATCTCGATCTTCTGAATCTCGTGGGAGGTGCGGAAACCGTCGAAGAAGTTCAGGAACGGTACACGGCCCTTGATGGCGGCAAGATGTGCTACCGCGCCAAGATCCATGACTTCCTGCGGGTTTGTCTCGGCAAGCATCGCAAAACCGGTCTGACGGCAGGCATACACGTCAGAGTGGTCGCCGAAAATGTTCAGCGCATGGCTCGCGACGCAGCGTGCGGAAACGTGGAAAACTGCCGGGAGCAGTTCGCCGGCGATCTTATACATGTTCGGGATCATCAGAAGAAGACCCTGGGAAGCCGTATAAGTCGTCGTCAGTGCGCCGGCTGCGAGAGAACCGTGAACGGTTCCGGATGCACCCGCTTCTGACTGCATTTCAGCCACCTTTACGGTAGTGCCGAAAATGTTCTTCTGTCCGGCGGCTGACCACTGGTCTACATAGTCGGCCATCGGGCTGGACGGGGTGATCGGATAAATGCCGGCCACTTCGGTAAATGCATACGAGACATGAGCCGCAGCATTATTGCCGTCCATGGTTTTCATTTTTCTAGCCATATGGAATTCCCTCCTCATATCATTGAAACTACGGGTAAAACCGGCTTCTCCGGGTACCGCAGAAACTGCACCGGCCCGTAAAAACCCACTTTACCATAGTTACAGGTTCACTATGTTCAGTATAGCCGTTTTTCCGCTTTTTTTCAACTGATTTTTGGAAGAAAAGGGGATTTTCGGGAAGAAAAGCGGCAATTGACTTTTCCGGTTCCTGTTTTATGATGATAGTATGATTACGGTCCAGTATGCCGGCTGTCACCAGACAGAGGAGAACTATATCCGCATCCATCGTCCGAAGGGCTCCGGGGGATACCTGCTGCTCTTTTTTGAGTCGGCCATGCACGTCATCACCGAAGAATCCATCGAAACAGCGGAACCCGGCGCCTGCATTCTCTACCCGCCGGGTGTCCTGCAGGACTACAGCGCGATCCGGGATGCCCGGGTCAGTTTTATTCATTTTACGACGGAAGCAGAAGATCTCAGGCAGTTTTCCGTCCCGCAGAACCGGATATTTTACCCGGAAGACCCGGACTATGTCATGAGCATTCTCTCCAGAATCGATACGGAATTCTTTACAAGGGACCTGCTGTCGGATGTTGTACTCGACCAGGAAGTACGGCAGCTTCTGATCCTCTTTTCCCGGGAGCGTCACGCGCAGATCCTTGAAGAGCGCGAGGGCACGCAGCTGTACCGGCTTTTCCTGCAGGCGCGCTACACCATGCTTGCAAACTGTGAACGGGAGTGGGCCTCCACCAATATGTGTGAGATGGTCTCCCTCTCAAGAAGCCAGTTTTACAAATACTACAACGACTTTTTCGGTGTTTCGCCGATGGCTGACCTCAACCGGGCACGGATCGAACGAGCCAGAATCCTGCTTTCGGACCACACCATCTCTGTCACCGAGGTCGCCCGCCGCTGCGGCTACCGCTCGATCCAGCATTTCTCCCGGACCTTCCGGGAACACTGCGGAGTTTCGCCCGTCAATTATCAGAAGAGCCTCTGATCTCCCTAAGAAAACGGCTTTCTTCCCTCCGCCGTCCCGAAATACGCGCCGGGACATACAGGCGGAGGTCTGTTTTTGCCCGCGTCATTGCGACATAGAGAAGCCGGCGTTCCTCCGAAAGTTCTGCTTCCGTTTCCGCCTTTTGGTGCGGAATGTTCTGTTCGCAGACGTCCGTAACAATCACGCGCGAAAACTCCAGTCCTTTCGCACGGTGTATGGTGGACAGAATCACGTGTCCGCGCACGTCCGTATCCGCCTCCTTTACAGATAGTTCCTTTTCGAAACGCGCGATATAGCGGTACCATTCCGGGACCGTTCTGAATTCCCGCGCCGAATCCTGCACGAAATCCAATGTCGCCGAAATCTCTTCCGCATAAAACCCCCGATCTTCTGCATAATTCTGAAAATACTCGTCAATGCCCATTCCTTTTCGGATATAGTTGATCATCGCAAAAGGGATGGAGAGCTGCGAAAGAAGCGCCAGTTCCTGCATCAGCCGCTCTGTTTTCGCGGCCATGAAGCTGCGCTCCGGATCTTTCCGGTAAAAATCCAGAAGTTCCGGCAGCTCGACCGTCGTTCCCGGAAGATCTGCGCGCCGGAAATAACGCGGCGGACAGTTCATGAATTTCAGGAAATTCGCCCGGGAATGGTCTCCGAGAGCGTAGTTCAGTATGGCGAAAACCGGTTCTGCCGCATAATGCGAGAAGGGATTCTGCACACGGTCCCGGGAAAGAAACGGAACACCGGCCGAAAGAAGTGCGGCTGTGCAGGCGGAAATCGCTGCGTTTGTCCGAAACAGGACCGCTGTCTCCGAAAGTTCCATCCCCTGATCGAGATCCGTGCGAAGTTCCTCTGCTATCGTCCGGTACTCGTCACGCTCCGATTCGAATCGGCGGACCGAAACGCTTCCCGGTGTCTTCGTTTCCGCCCGGAGTGCCTTCTGGTAGCGGTCCCGGTTGTGCCCGATCAGCTGCAGCGAGGATTGCACAATCTCCGGGCAGGAACGGTAATTCCGGGTGAGGCGGACGATCCGGGTGCCGGGGTATTCCTTCGGGAAATGCAGCATAATATCCGGACTCGCGCCACGGAAACGGTAGATCGCCTGATCATCGTCCCCGACTGCGAAAATCCGGTTCGAAGGCGCTGCCAAAAGCTTCAGAATTTCCGCCTGCACCGGGCTTACGTCCTGATATTCGTCGACCAGGATGTACCGGTATTTCTCCCGAAGTTCCGTCCGTACGTCCGCGTCGTTTCGGAGCATTTCCCGCGCAAGAAGCAGGATATCGTCATAATCGATTTTCCGCCGCTTCCGAAGCTCCGCCGTGTAGAGCGCTGCAATCTGTGCTTCCCGCGAATCTCCCTGCTGCCCGCCGCTTCCGGCAGCCGCAGGTGTTCCGCCGGACCGGATTGCAGAGAAGCCCGACAGCAGTGTCTCAGTGACATTGCTGTCCTTCAGTGCATCCGGATACATTTTTCGCAGGATTTCCTGCAGGATCTGCTGCTTTTCATTCTCCCGGACCAGGTTTTCGGCGCTGAAACCGTACCTTTTCGATACGGAACGGTACAGCACCGCATGAAAAGTTCCGAAGAAAACGCCCGGATGCGCGCCTTTCGTGAGAAGCCGGAAACGCTCCTGCATCTCAAAGGCCGCTGCCCGCGTAAAAGTCAGGACCAGGATTTCCGACGGTTTTATGCCGGCGCTTTCAATGAGATAACGGCAGCGCGCGGCGATCACGGCCGTTTTTCCGGCGCCCGGCCCGGCGATGACAAGGCAGGGCCGCGAAGGGTCCTGCGACACCGCTTCCTGCTGCTCCCGGTTCAGACGGAAGTCTTCTTTGAACTGTGACAGGTTTTCAGGCATATTGTGTCCCTTTCTGTGTAGATTCTGCCCCTGAAACGACCGATGGCGCTGTGAGGATCTGTCCTCACAGCGCCATGGCCAATTCTGTTTCCGTAAAAATACTGCGTGTCTTATGCGAGCTTTTCCGCTGCAGCGCGGATTCTTCTCAGGGATTCTTCCTTTCCGAGCACCTCTAAAAGCTCTGTCGCACCGCCGGGGGTTTCCTTAAGACCGGAAAGCGCGGTCCGGATCGGCCAGAGCACGGTTCCGTTCTTGTACTCATGCTCCGCCGCAAAGCCGGTCAGAAGTGCATACAGCGCATCATTTGTGAATTCCTCCTGCTGCTCAAGAACCGGTATCACTTCATTTAAAATCTCCCGGGAAGATTCAACGGTCGATTTCATCTTTTTATGCACATAAAGTTCGGAATCATACTCCGGAACCTCCTCAAAGAAACGGATCTTGTCCGGGATATCATTGAAAGTCTCGATCCTGGTCTTGACCATCATGGCGATCCGCTCCTGATCGACGCTCCGCGAGATGCAGCCCTTCACATAGGGAAGCGCCCGCTCCAGATAGCGCTTGTCACCCATCTTCTTGATATATTCGCCGTTCATCCAGCGAAGCTTCGCATAGTCGAATACGGCCGGGGACTTATTGATCCTGCGGTAATCGAATTTTTCCACGAGATCCTGCAGGCTCATGATCTCCTCATTGTCCTCCGGAGACCAGCCGAGAAGCGCGACAAAATTCACAACCGCTTCCTCGACAAAGCCCTGCTCCAGAAGATCCTCAAAGGAACTGTGTCCGGAGCGCTTCGAGAGCTTTTTGTGGTCCTCGTCCGTGATCAGCGGGCAGTGCACATAGACCGGTACTTTCCAGCCGAAGGCATCGTACAGACGGTTGTACTTGGGGCTCGAACTCAAGTATTCATTGCCGCGTACGACATGGGTGATGCCCATCAGATGGTCGTCAACGACATTTGCGAAATTATAGGTCGGATAGCCGTCGGACTTGATCAGCACCATGTCGTCGAGCTCACTGTTCTCCACCGTAATGTCGCCGTAAATCTCGTCATGGAAGGTCGTTGTGCCTTCGGTCGGATTGTTCTGACGGATGACATAGGGCTTTCCGGCTTTCAGGTTTTCCTCGATCTCCTCCTTGGTGAGGCTGAGGCAGTGCTTGTCATAGACACGGATCTCCTTGCCGTCCTCGCCGACCTTTGTCTTCAGCGAATTCAGCCGCTCCTCGTCGCAGAAGCAGTAATAGGCCTCGCCTTTATCGATCAGCTTCTTCGCATAATGCAGGTAAATGCCGCCGTTCACGCGCTCAGACTGGACATAGGGACCGCAGCCGCCGTCCTTGTCCGGACCTTCATCATGCCGAAGGCCTGTTTTCTGCAGCGTCCGGTAAATGATATCGACCGCGCCTTCGACAAGCCGTCCCTGGTCCGTGTCCTCGATCCTGAGCAGGAAATCGCCTTTCTCATGCTTTGCGATGAGATACGCATACAGCGCCGTCCTGAGGTTTCCGACATGCATTCTGCCGGTCGGGCTCGGTGCAAAACGGGTGCGGACCCGGCCTTCTTCAAACACTTTTTCTTCCTCCTCAATCTCCGGAAGCGACCACTCGTCCGGGTTCTTTTCTTCTTCGCCGGTCTCGCCCTGTGCCGCTTTGACATAGGGCTTGAAAATGTGATTCAGGATATAGGAATCCAGGAAAACGATCAGACCGTAGCCCAGAAGGAGAAGCGGTATGAAGCCGAAGTAAAATATCACAAAATAGACTACAGCGAACAGAAGAACCATGACGAAGGTCCAGCCGATATGCCGGATTGACATAAAGAAAGAGTTCGTAATCGTCTTTCTGATCGTGTTGTAGAAACGGGACTGGACGGCGAAAACGTACTGAAGCGTCATGATATAGATGATGATCATGAAGAGATTGACTGCCCACATGATCGCATAGAATGTATTCAGGCTGCGGTTAACCGTATAAAAATACATACCATAGCCAAGGAGCGCACCGACAACAAGGAAAATCAGGCCGAGAATGATGCCCTGCTTCAGGTTTTCCTTAAAGGAACGGAAAAAGGCCCGTACAAAATGCGCATCCTCATCCCGGACATCCCGCATCATGGCGTAATAGAACGCTGTCGTAGCGGGTCCGATCGTGACGATCGGAATACAGCAGACAAACCAGATCACATGCAGAATGAAGGAATCAAACAGTTTTCCCATGAACAGCCAGACAGGGTTGTTCATATCAAAAAT
>CADCPV010000462.1 GCA_902803345.1 uncultured Eubacteriales bacterium
AAACACACAGGAGAAATCCTCTATGAGCGACAAAGAGTTCACTTTTGAGAGTGAGCAGATTCTGGAAGCCCAGAAGAAAAAGAAAATAATCATCATCGGGGCGATCATCGCGGCAGCTGCCGCGCTGGTCGCACTCGGCATTGTACTCATTGTTCGTTCTCAGAACAAAACGCACAAGAGCGAAGAGGGAGTACAGTATTCCTACACCTGGAAGGAAACATCGGACGGGATCATTGACCTTTCGATTGATCGGAGCACGCAGCCTGACTGCAGCTGGGTGCTGACCGGTGTGAACTCGGAAGCCGTGAAAGTATACGCGCCTGCGACACAGCCCGCGAAACGCTCGGATTTTTCCCTGGTTATCGAAGAACCTGAAACGGCGCTGGTTTCCTTCCGGCTGCAGAATGACACGACGGGTGAAGGAATTCACGTACTGGAATTCGATCTGGAAGCCTGGACAGATGAAGAGGGAAAGATCTCACGGGATCTGCAGCTTCATTCGGACTACGTGCTCCAGGGCCTTATCGCCGGCGGCGAAGGTACAGAGCATCCTTATACAATCATCAGGGATGACGAATCAGGCGGGCTTCTGGTCTCAATTGAGGATAACTGGGTCAGGACAGAAATCCGTGAAACTGCGGATCCGGACGAGGAGCTGAAGGTGCTGCTTGAATGGATCGAAAACGGCGGAGATGAAGAAGACGAAGGCGAAACCTACCGGAATCCCTTCACCGGAGAGGAAATATCCGGTGCGGATTTACGGAAGCTTCTGAAGGAACATATGGACGAACTGGAGTCGCTGATCGCGGCAGAGGCAGAGACGGCAGCGGAGACCCAGATCCTGATGCACGAAGACTGGACCGTGAAATTCTCGAATGAAGGAATGATCATTTTTAACGGTTTCACGAGTCTCGACAGGAATGAAGCGGAAGAACAGGAAGAGGGAGAAAACCTGGTCGTCTGCAGCCTGCTTCCCGCAGGACTCGCAGGGACCTGTGACGTTATGATCCGCTCGGACAGCGCCGGCGCGCAGCTGACGGTCAGCTGTGTGGTCGGGGCAGATGGCAGCTTTACCGTTTCCGGACACTCGCTGGAGAGTTTTGAACCGATCGAACCCGAAGGCGGCTATGAACCGAATTTTGATAACGAAAGCGAGGACACCACTGAAGAATAAAGGAGGTGTGTCATGTTTACGAACCTGCTGGATAAAATCAAGAAAAAGTTTGAGAAGACCAGCCCGACGATTATCATACTTTATGTTGTACTCTTAGTCTTCGGCACACTGTTTCTTGGTTTTGTAATACGGTATATCTATGAAAATGTCGGGAACACACTCTCCGGAAAGGAATGGACGTTCCGGCCGCACATGCTGATTGAAGGCTCAACCTGGCTTGTCGGCGCGATCGCCATGGCCGCCATTTTCATTGCCTATGCCTTTATCGGCGGCTTCGGTTCCTCAGGGAAAGCCGGCCGCAGAATCCTGAAGGGAGGCGCGGAGGATAATATCGTTCAGGGCTCCCTTGAGAACAGCCGTTTTCTGACTGACAAGGAACGCGACAAATATTTCCCGCCCTTCACCTACGAGTCCTTGAAAGACGCCAAGAATGACGGGGTACCGGCGCGGGCGGTACTGGATGCGAGAGGAAAGCTTGTCGGAAACTTCAAGCCCGGCGTGCATGCGCTCGTCATCGGTGCTACCGGTTCCGGTAAAACAACCACCTTTATCAATCCGATGATCCAGATCCTCGGAGCAACGAACTGCGGCTCCTCGATGATCATGACAGACCCGAAGGGCGAGCTTTTTGACCTGCATTCAAACTTCCTGAAGTCCCGCGGCTATAACGTCATGGTGCTGGATCTGCGTGACACTTATTCTTCAAGCCGCTGGAATCCTCTGGAACCGATCTGGGACGCGTATCAGGAATACCTGAACGCCGGAAAGGGTATCCTCGCGCATATCGATCCGATGAGCAATTATCCGGACCTTCGCCGTATGAACGGTGAGGCGGAAGAAGGCCAGACATGGGTAGAATGGGACGGAAAAGCCTACACGGATGTCTCGCACGTCCGGGACGACATTCAGGTCGCGCAGCAGAAAATTTACGATGAAATGTACGAGGACCTTTCGGATCTGATCGGCGGACTGATCCCGGTGCAGAACGAAAAGGATCCGCTGTGGGAGAAGGGCGCCCGCTCAATCGTCACGGCAGTCTGCCTTGCAATGCTGGAGGATTCAGCCAATCCGGAACTCGGCATGACCAAGGAGAAATTTAACCTCTTCAACGTCAATAAGGCACTCGGAAATTCGGAAAACAATTACCAGCCTTTAAAGGATTATTTTGAAGGCCGCTCGAAACTGTCGCAGGCCTACCAGCTTTCGCGCCAGGTCATGACCGCGCCCGATACGACACTGGGTTCCTACATGTCGATCACCTTCGACAAGATGAACCTTTTCAACGACCGCGGACTCTGCGGACTCACAAGTGCGACCGACATCAAGGTCAGCAAGTTTGTTGAGGAGCCGACGGCGCTCTTCCTGAAGATCCCGGATGAAAAAGACACGAGACACGCGCTTGCTTCGCTTTTCATCCTCAGTACCTACAAGGGCCTGATCAAGATCGCGACGGGCCTGCCGGGTCAGACGCTTCCGCACAATGTCTACTTCATCATGGATGAGTTCGGCAACATGCCCAAGATCGACAAGTTCGGTCAGATGATCACGGTCGGCCGTTCCAGAAAGATCTGGTTCTCGATGGTTGTCCAGAGCTTCGTCCAGCTGCAGAACGTCTACGGCAAGGAAATCGCGGATATTGTTATCGGCAACTGCGGTGTCAAGATGTTCATCGGTTCGAACGATACCGATACCTGCAAAATGTTCTCCGAAATGTGCGGCAATATGACCGTGCGTACGACGAGTACTTCAAGTTCTGTCGGGTCCAAGATGGGCGATATCAATGTGTCTTCAAACACCCAGGTGCGTCCGCTGATCTATCCTTCAGAGCTGCAGCGGCTGAACAACCAGGAGTCGACCGGAAACAGTATTATCGTTTCCTTCAACTCCTTCCCCTTAAAGACAAAGTTTACGCCTTCCTATAAGTGCCCGTATTACAAGTTCGGACCCATGGATCTGACGGAGATCCGCAGCAAGATGTTCCGTGCGGACGAGGTATACTACGACATCAGGGAGCGGAATGATAAGATTCTCGGCACCCAGAGTGCTTAAGTTCGAGAACAGGAGTCAGGATGACAGCAATTGACAGAGAAATACGCGACTGCCTGATGGGCCGGACACTTCCTCTCGAGAAGGGCCGGCTCCGGTCGATGGGACCGGACGACTACCGGATTCCGATCGGGGTCGGCGACGGCGCCGGTTCCGTACGATTTTTCGGCGTCGGACAGCAGTCCCGGGTACTGCAGTCGGATCTCTCAGAGGAGGAGCTTCTTAAAGCCTGTAAAAAATCGATGCATAAAGTCGGACGGAGTCTGCTGCTTTTACTGCAGCCGGACAATCCGGCCTGCCTGATCCGTTACGTGACGACGAGTCCTGCCATTGTGCTGGTGCATTATGTGAATGAACTGCCGATTGTGACAGCTTATGCGGGCCGCAGCTTCACCGGCTGGATTTCGATCCTCCGGGCGCTCGCCTCCTTTGAGCGGCAGCTGCCGGAGGGAATCGTGATTTCCGGGCAGAAAGCGCCGAAGGAAACCCGAAAAGAGCGGAAAGCCCGTGAAAAGGAAGAAAAGAAGGCGGAGAAGGAAGCCAGAAAAGAAGCCCGGGAAGAATACCGCGAGGAGAGAAAAGCTGTTCGAAGGAGTATTTTCTCAGGAGATACGAAGCCGGATGACGAATCCGGGAAGGAGGAGTGAAAAACATGAGCATGAATATGAATCTGATCAAGCGCGGAACCGAAGGCGAACTGCAGCTGCAGGGCTTCATCGACGCCTCCAATGCCGCGGAAGTGGAAAAAATTCTGGTGGACGTGGCCGGAAAATTCGATACCCTGATCCTCGATATGGCGAAACTGGAGTATGTTTCGAGTGCCGGCCTTCGTGCATTCAAGCGCCTCTATATGGAAATGCGTCAGAAGCATGGTACGCTGATGGCGAAAAACGTCGGAAAAATGGTGATGGAGGTCCTGGAGGTCACTGGCTTTACCCGGCTGTTCAAGTTTATCTGAGGAGGAACCGCAATGAAAAGCCTGACTGTTCCTGCAAGAATTGACCAGCTGGACGAGGTGCATGCGTTTGTCAGCGGAGTTCTCGGGAACGCAGATATGAAAACCGAACTTTCGATCCGGCTTGCGGTGGAAGAGGTTTTCGTCAATATCTCAAGCTATGCTTACGCGCCCGGAGAAGGGGACGCGCAGGTGGAGTGCGCCCTTCTCACG
>CADCPV010000463.1 GCA_902803345.1 uncultured Eubacteriales bacterium
AAGCTCCGTGCAGTTATGATAACGGCGCTCCTTGGATTTCTGGGTTGCCCGGAAAATGATCTGCTCCAGAGCAACCGGGCAGTCCGGATTGATCTCCGAAGGCGGAATCATAGTTTCATTCATGTGCGCAAGCGCGACCGCGACCTGGGTATCCTTGTCAAAAGGCACCCGTCCGGTAATCATCTCGTACATGACAATACCGAGGGAGTAAATATCACTCCGCTCGTCGCAGGGCTGTCCCTTGGCCTGTTCCGGCGCAATATAATGTACGGAGCCGAGTTCGGCTTTCTGTCCGTGCTTCGTTTCTTCCGTCACGCCGCGGGCAATGCCGAAATCCGTTACTTTCACTTTTCCGTCGCGGGACAGGATGATATTCTGCGGCTTGATGTCGCGGTGTACAATGTGGCGGGCGTGCGCAGCACGAAGACCCACGGCAACCTGGGCGGAAATCGCCATGGTTTCGCGGGAACTGAGCATTCCCTTGCGGCGGATATAGTCCTTTAAGGTGATGCCGTCAATCAGTTCCATCACGATGTAGTAAGTCGAACCGACATTCCCGACATCGTAGACACTGACAACATTCGCATTCGTAAGGCTTGCAGCAGCCTCGCCCTCTGTCCGGAATTTCTCGACAAAATTCGAATCTTCCGACAGAGATGACTTGAGCACCTTAATGGCAACGTCACGTTTCAGGCGCGCATCGTGCGCCTTGTACACGTCGGCCATTCCGCCCGAACCGATCCGCTCGATGATTTCATAGCGTCCGGCAAACACTGTTCCGCTTTTGATCATTCAAATACCTCTTCTGTATTAAACAGGACCACCGTGATGTTGTCCCGGCCGCCGTAAGCATTCGCGGCATCAACAAGGGCCCGGACGCGTTCCTCTACGGAAAGACTTTCATCCAGGACCACTGATTTAATCTCTTCATCTCCGACCATATTGGTCAGGCCGTCACTGCAAAGAAGGATGTAATCCCCCTCTGCAAGATCTATTTCAAACTGGTCGGCTTCGACTTCACTGTACACGCCGACCGCACGTGTGATCACGTTTTTCTTGCGGTTATATTCATCCGATCCGCGCGTAAGAAGACCGCGCGCAACCTGTTCCTCCACATACGAATGGTCGTGCGTGACCTGCAGGATCGACTGTTCATTCCTGTTAATGAGATAGAGACGGCTGTCGCCGACATTTGCGACGTAGGCCGTCCGCTCCAGAATACCGCAGGCGACAAGCGTCGTACCCATCCCGTAGCTTCTGTGCTCTTCGGAGGCTTTCCGGACCTCTAAGTTCGCAATCGAAACCGCCTGCTCCATGACGGTTGCAGGATTCATTTCCGGCTCTGAGTCAATGGAATCCACCATCGCCCGGACCGCTGTGGAACTTGCGACTTCGCCGAGCTTATGTCCGCCCATGCCGTCGCAGACGACCATCAGCGCCTCAAACACACCGACCGTACCGAGCGTCAGAAAGAAGGAATCTTCATTGTTTCTGCGCATCATGCCCTTGTCGGTCATACCGTAAATATTCACGAAGCCCCTCCTTTCTCCTGATCTCTGAGGTGTTTTCTCCGGAGCTGGCCGCAGGCACCGTCGATGTCCGTGCCGAGCTCTCTCCTAATTGTAGCATGTATTCCGTTTTTGACAAGTGTTTTTTGAAAAGCCTCCACGCGTTCCCGCGAAGGACGCTCGAAATGCCGTTCCGTCACCGGATTTACCGGGATCAGGTTGACATGTGCGTTTTTCCCGTGAAGAAGCGCGGCAAGCTTCTCCGCTTCCGCATCATGATCATTCACGCCCGCTACGACCGAATACTCATAGCTGACGCGCCGCCCGGTCTTTTCGAAATAGAAATCACAGGCGGATAGCACTTCGGAAAGCGGATAGGTTCTTGCGATCGGCATCAGTTCTTTCCGGGTCTCATCATCCGCCGCATGCAGGGAAAGCGCCAGCGTGACCGGCAGCTTCTCATCCGCAAACTCTCGGATCTTCTCCGGAATCCCGCAGGTCGAAACCGTGATGTTCCGGATGCTCATGTTGTATCCTGAAGGATCCGTGATCAGCCGGAGGAAGCGAACCACTTCGTCATAATTATCCATCGGTTCGCCGGAACCCATCAGCACGCAGTGAGAGATCCGCTCGCCGCAGTCCCGCTCAATCGCGTAGATTTCGCCCAAAATCTCGGAAGCCGTGAGATTCCGCACCAGTCCGCCGATCGTACTCGCGCAGAACCGGCAGCCCATCCGGCAGCCGACCTGCGTCGAAACACAGACGGAATTGCCGTAATGATAGCGCATCAGCACGGATTCGATCATGTTTCCGTCCGGAAGCGCCAGGAGGTACTTTTTCGTGCCGTCCAAAGCACTCGTCTGTACGGTTTCGATCCGCAGGGCACCGATCGTATAGTTTTCGGCAAGCTTCTCCCGGAGTGCAGCGGAAAGGTTTGTCATCTCCGAGAAGTTTTCAGCCCTTTTCTCATGCAGCCAGGAAAAGATCTGCTGCGCGCGGAACGCTTTCTCGCCGATGGCAAGGATTTCCGTTTTCAGTTCGTCCGGCAGAAGTCCCCGGATTTCCTTCATAAGGCTGCTCCTTCAGGGTTTCCTGTAAAGTCGTGCAATGTAAAAACCGCTCCCGGGGAATTCGTCCGGAAGGATCTGGATCTGTCCCGATCCCGCTTCCCGGCTTTTGAGGCATTCCGGGAGATTTTCCGTGAAGGCCTGAAGCGAGAATTCCGGGTGATTCCGGAGAAATTCCGAAATCTGCAGGCTGTTCTCCGCCGGGTTCAGCGTACAGGTCGAATACAAAAGCGTTCCTTTCGGCTGCACATAGCGGCAGACCGTATCAAGGATCGATTTCTGAAGCGCCTGAATCTCCCGAAGGCTCTTCTCTGTTGTCCTGTACCGAAGTTCCGGGTTTTTTTGGAGCGTCCCGAGTCCTGAACAGGGGAGGTCCGCTATCACGAGATCAAAACGGTTTTCATATTCTTGATTGAATATTGAAGCATCCGCTTCCCGGACCTGTACATTCAGATAAGGCAGTCTTGCAAGGTTCTCCCGGATCAGTTTTGTCCGCTTCTCTGTGAGATCGCAGGCAACGGCTTCCGTATAATCCGAAAGCCCATCGAGAATCTGCAGGAGCTTCCCGCCCGGCGCCGAACACACGTCGAGGATTCTTTCGGGCATAAGATCCGAAACCGCTTCCGCAGCCATACAGGAACTGAGGTCCTGGATGTAGAAAAAGCCCCTTTTAAAGCCTTCTGTATGAAAGACGGGACTTTCTCCGTCCGCATAGTATGTATCGGCTGTAAGGCCCGTTTTTATGGGCTGTACGCCGTCTTTTTCAAGTGTTTCCGTGAATTCCTGTTCCGTGCAGAAGCGTTTACAGCGCCGGATCACCATTCGCGTATCTTCACGGCACATGGCTTCGGTAACGGAAAGGGCTTTTTCATCGCCGTACCACTGAATCAGCAGGTCTTTCAGTTTCTCCGGAATGCCCAGTTTCTGCCAGGGATCCAGCGCATTGAAAATCTCCTGCCCTTCACGCGAAATGCGCCGAAGCACCGCGTTCACAAAACCGGAAAGGCCCGCAAGGCCGGAACGCTTTGTCAGGGAAACGGCCTCATTGACCGGGGCATAGGATGCTTTGGAAAGAAACAGCAGTTCATAGCCTCCGATCTCAAGAATCCGAAGGATTTTCGGTTTCAGCTTCTTCAGCGGAGTTGTTGACACCTGCGCGATGACTGCATCAAGCGAGGTTTTCTTCTCTAAAACGCCAAGTGCAAGTTTTTCCGCAAAAGCCCTGTCCCGCCCGGAAAGCGCTGCCGTCTCTTCTTCGAAAATATCCCGGAGAAACACTTCTTCCGAAAAAACGCGGGAAAGCATCGAAAGCACACAGTCACGGGCAGTTTTTGCAGCCATCAGGTCGCATCCTCCGGCGCTTTTTCCTCTTCCGGCCGTCCGAGCACGATCCCCGGCTCGATCCGGTTGCCGCGAAGGAAGGCATCCGTACCCATCCGCGGCTTTCCTGCGATCTGAAGCTCCGGAATCCGTATCGCGTCCTGGCCGCAGGAAACGGTAAAGGATGATTTATCCACAGCGACAATGGATCCGGGCGCGGCATCAGCAGATGCATTCGGAACGACTTCCGCTTTCCAGATTTTCAGCATCTTCCCATTCAGATAAGTGTAGGCACTCGGCCAGGAATTCAGGCCGCGGACCCAGCGTTCGATCTCTTCGGCAGATTGACTGAAATCAATCTCGCCCATGTCCTTGTCAAGCATGCGCGCGTACATCGTCGTCGTTTCGCCCTGTTTTATCGGATGCAGTTCTCCGGCTTCCGCCTGATCCAGTACCCGAAGAATCAGCGGACCGCCCATTTCGGAAAGCTTCGCAAACAGGCTTTCCCCGGTCTCATCCTTCGCAATCGGAATCCGTTCCTGCAGAAGGATATCGCCGGTATCAAGGCCTTCGTCCATCTGCATGATCGTAATGCCGGTCTCCTCTTCTCCGTTCAGGATCGCCCACTGGATTGGCGCCGCACCGCGGTATTTCGGCAGAAGCGATGCATGGACATTGAGACAGCCGTACTTTGCCGCCTGAAGCACCGGTGTCCGGAGGATCACGCCGTAAGCCGCGACGACGATGACATCCGGCTCATAGCTTTTCAGTCTTTCTACCGTTTCCGGCTTTTTCAGGCCTTTCGGCTGGCGCACCGGAATTCCGTGCGCGAGTGCACACTCCTTCACCGGGGAAAAGATCAGTTTCTTTCCCCGGCCCTGTTCCCGGTCCGGCTGTGTATAGACCGCGACAACTTCGTGGCGGCTTTCAATCAGGGCCTCAAGTGTCGGAACCGCGAAGTCCGGCGTACCCATAAATACAACTCTCAAAATCTTATCCTTTCGCGCAGTTCAGGGATCAGAAGATTTCAGTTCTCCTCTTTTCCTTCTTCCTGTGCTTCTTTCTGCTGCTTTGCCAGCTCTTCGTTTGAAATGACGGAGCCAGGCTCGGCAAAATCCGTATACATATGGCCTTCCAGATGATCCACCTCATGGCAGATGCAGCGCGCCAAAAGCCCGTCGCCCTCCAGTTCGTATTCGTCGCCTTCGAGATCCGTGAAACGAACCTTTACATGCTCCGGCCGCGTCACGATGCCGCTCATTCCGACGTAACTTAAGCAGCCTTCATAGCCGCGCTGTTCGCCGGACTTTTCCAGAATCTCCGGATTGATCATCGTAAAGCGCATGATCTCTTCCTCGGGGATTTCTTCGCCCTCTTCCGGTTCCGGCGTCACATCGATCACGACGATCCGTTTCAGGATTCCGACCTGGGGCGCCGCGAGCCCGACACCGCCGGTTTCATACATCGTGTCATACATATCGTCCACGAGCTGCCGGATCCGCGGTGTCACAAGCCGAACCGGTTTGCATTTTTTCGTCAGTATTTCGTCGCCGAGCTGGCGGACATTCAGGATTGCCATGGTTTATTCCTTCCTCTATCGTTCAAAGCTGATAAACAGCCGTTCATTTCCGATGATTTCTTCGCTGATCTCCTCTAAAAGCCGCTTTACAAGAATCATGTCCTCCATGCTTCCGGTCTTGAAATACAGCACCTGGCGGAACATGTCCTTCAGTTTGTAAATGCTCATCTCCGAAGGGCCTAAAAAGCGCGCCGGCACCGGAAGGCGCCTTTTTGCTGTTTCGAAAATCCGCCGGATCGTCTCCTCCGTCTTTAAGGCATCCGCGCCGGAAAGCGTCATCGCCGTAAAGGTGCCCGCGGGCGGGTAATTCAGCTGGTTCCGGAAAAGCATCTCGTGCCGGTAGAACTCATAAAAGTCATGTCTCGCCGCCGCCTGCACTGCATAATGCTCCGGAAGATAAGTCTGTACGACACACTCTCCGGGTACCGAAGCACGCCCCGCGCGGCCTTCTGCCTGGCACAGAAGCTGGAAAGTACGTTCCGACGAACGGTAGTCCGGCACATTCAGCGAAAGATCTGCCGCAAGGACCCCGACCAGCGTCACATTCGGAAAATCATGGCCTTTTACGATCATCTGTGTCCCGACGAGGATATCCGCTTCATGATGCAGGAATTTCTCCAGAATCTCCCGGTGCCCGTCCTTTCCGGCGGTCGTGTCCGCATCCATCCGGAGCACCCGGGCATTGGGGAAGCACTCCCGCGCCATATCCTCCACTTTTTCCGTACCGGTGCCGAATGCCCCAAGAAGCGGCGAACCGCACTGCGGACAGGCTTTCGGCATCGGCGCTTCATAGCCGCAGATGTGGCAGTGCAGCATACCGTCCCGGTGCAGTTTCATCGCGACGCTGCAGTGCGGACAGTTTAAGGGTTCTCCGCAGGAGCGGCAGCTCACAGCGCCTGAATACCCCCTCCGGTTCAGGAAAAGCATCACCTGTTCGCCCCGGTCCAGACGGTTTCGGATCTTTTCCTGCAGCGACCGGGAGAAAATCGAGCGGTTCTTCGCCTGAAGCTCCTCCCGCATGTCGACAATTTCGACTTTCGGGAGCTGAGCACCTTCGACTGCGCGCTGATTCAGCCGGAACAGTGCGATTTCGCCCTGAAGGGCCCGGTGGTAAACCATTACCGTCGGTGTCGCGGATCCCAAAACAAGTTTCGCACCTGAAAGCGCCGCGCGCATCTCAGCCGTTTCAACCGTGTCGTATTTCGGAACCTGCTCGGAAATATAGCTCGGCTCATGGAATTCATCGATGATAATGAGCCCGAGATTCTTAAAAGGCGTAAACAGCGCGGATCTCGGGCCGATCATGACCCGGATATCGCCCTGCTGCGCCTTGATAAAGCGTTCGCATTTGTCGCCCTTCGTGAGTCTGGAATGCACAACCGACACCAGATCCCCGAAGCGCTCATAAAAGCGCATGACAGTCTGGTAAGTCAGTGCAATTTCCGGGATCAGGACAATCGCTTCGCGGCCCGAAGCCAGTGTCTTTTCAATCAGGCTCAGGTATACTTCAGTCTTGCCGGAGCCGGTAATTCCGAAAAGAAGCGATACCGGCCGGCTCTCCGATAGAATTCCGTCGACCGCAAGCTGCTGCTCCGTGTTCAGGGTCTTCGGCGTGACCGTTTTTCTTCGGCGCGCGATTTCCTCATGGACCGCACGAAGATCATCGCCGCTTTCCTGGGAACGCACCTGCAGGACACCCGCGTCAGCAAGGGATTTAATTGTCGGGTTCGAAATATTCAGCCGGTCTGTGACAATGGATCCGGGAAGCACCCGGTTTTCCTGAAATGCCGTGAGGAGCCGAAGCTTCGCATAATGCTTCTTCTGCTCTGCAGTCCGGATCATTTCGGAGAGTTTCTCTTCTGTCCCGACGAAAAGGAAATATCGTTCCCGTTTGGGTGTGACCTTCAGCTTATTGGGAAGCACGACAGAAAGCGACTGGTACAGCGTTCCGCCGTAGCGCTCCCGCATACGGATTGCAAGTTCCTGCAGCTGTTCTTCGACGCCGAACCCGCGTTCCAGAACCGAATCAATATCCTTGATCCGTTCCGGTGAGAGCTCCGGCGGCGGGCTTAACAGCCTTCCGATAATGAAGCCCTGACGCAGTTTCTGTGACCGTCCGAACGGCACCCGAACCGGAGCGCCCGTTACCGCCCGTTCCAGAAGTTCCTCCGGAATCCGATAGGTGAACGGCCGGTCCAGATCCTTGCGATTGATGTCGATCACAACCTCCGCAAACATGCTTCTCCTTTTCTGCCCATAATCTGTAATATTATACCCGATCAGGCAGTCTTTTGCAAGTATTATTCCGACACACTGCAATAGTATGGCGCCGTCTGATCCAAAAAGCTCAGGCGGCGCCGGGAAGATGTCGGGATCAGTCCCGTTTCAGATGAAACTCAGTTCGGCAGCTTAAAGGATCCCCAGACTGTCTGCCCGTACTGGTCCTTCAGCTCGATCTCGTTCCTTTTCCTTTCTTTGTCACTCTTATCTGACACGAAGGTTACACCTCCCGCTCTACCATAAAAGACAGCAAAAACGTTTCAGCGGTTGCGGAAGTATTCTGACAGTACTACCGGAAATCACTCTCTCATGCACAGATACACCAAATCCCGGAGCTGACGGTGAATCAGGTGGAATGTGATGCCGGAATTCAGGACATCCTGTGCATAAACATAGCTGAGATTGTTCGTCGGGTCTATCATCAGATAGAAGCCGGCGGCACCGTCCCAGCCGAAATGCCCCAGAGGACATGTGGAATCGTTGGTGTCAATAAAACGTCGCACTCCAAGACCATAGGTATAGCCCTTATTCTGCTCGAAGATCCGCAGCATATCCGTCTGCTGCACAGGCCCCAGCTGGCAGGAACGGTAGAGTTCGACAGTCTCCGGCTTCAACAGTTGATATCCGTTCCAGGCTTTTCCATAATTCGCAAGCGCCGCACCGAGTTTGATGTAGTCATTGACTGAACTGACAAGTCCGCCGCCGCCTGATTCGTAAGCCTCCGAAATTCTGTGACGGCTGCGCACGTCGCCCACGTATTCCAATTCGCCGGTCTCATTGTTGACCTGCATCAGCGCCGAAATGCGCGTAAGCTGCTCCTTTGTCGGATGGAAAGTCGTATCGGTCATGCCGAGCGGCTCATAAATTGCCTTCTGCAGGTATTCGCCGAAACGCATTCCGGAAGCGACTTCGATCACCGCACCCAAAACGTCATGGCACAGGGAGTACAGGTAATGCGTGCCGGGCTCGAATTCAAGCGGTCCGTCTGCAAATGCATTCGCTATCTCGACTGTACCTGCCGCATCGCCTTTTTCGGCAGTGACATCCTTCGCCGTTCCCCGCATCTGGTTATAATCCAGTCCGCCGGTCATTGTCATCAGATGCCGGACGGTCATGACATTTTCCGCGGGTTTTATGGATCCGTCCTCCTGTTTCACGGTCAGATGCGCGTATTTAGGGAGGTACTTTGAAACCGGATCATCAAGCGCCAGTTTCCCCTGCTCCAGAAGGGTCATCGCAGCCGTGCAGGTGGATACTTTGCTTCCTGAATAGATCCAATAGAGATCCTGATCCGAAACCGCACGTTTCTTTTCAAGGTCCGGATGTCCGACGCTGTGCCGGTAGATCTCTTTGCCTTCCTTCATAATCAGCATATCTGCTGCCGGGATTTTGAAATTGGCTTCAATGCTGTCGAGAAAAGCGGTCAACGGTTCAAAATGATACATGTAATGCCTCCTTCGTGTGTTTATTCTTCACCGATCACAATCAGTTCATCTTCCGCGCTCAGGGAAATGTTCTCCTGAAGCCTCGGGTTGAATATACTCTTTGCTGCGCCTTCTTTGATTTCTTATTGTCAAACCAGTAGGAAAAGCGTTCTCTGAAGCTGTGTTTTTTCATGGGGATGAGCTCCTGTGTGTTTCTTGTATTCATTATAAATGTTCACGATATGAAACGCAAGGATTTTTCATGGGAGGGGGATCAGGCTTTCGATTATTATCTGATGCCTTTTCAGTTTTTATGATATAGAAAAAGGCACCCAAAAGCAGGTTTTCCTGCTGTGGGTGCCTGAAACTGTCAAATGGACTCCATTATGGTTTCAAGGTGTATGTTATGCCATCTCCTTCACAAGTTCTCCGAGGATCCGGATTCCTTTTTCGATCTCCTCCATCGAGGGCATCGAATAATTCAGGCGGAAGCTCTGGGAACCTGCGGATTCATCGCAGTTGAAAGCGGTTCCGGGGACGACAAAGACAAGGTTTTCTCCGGCCCGGCGCACAAAATCCATCAGATCAATCTGCTCGGGAAGCGTACACCAGAGGAAAAGACCGCCCTCTGGGCGTGTATAGCTCACGCAGTCCGGCATGTATCTGTCGAGGCATTCGAGCATGAAGCCGGCTTTTTTGCGGTACAGTGCCCGGATTTCTTCGACATGCGCATCCATATCGCACTCATCCATATAGCGCGAGCAGAGCATCTGGAAGAAAATGTTGGTATGCACATCCTCAACCTGCTTCGCAACGACGACCTTCTGGATCAGTTCCTTCGGCCCTAAGAGGAAGCCGATGCGCATGCCCGCCGAAAGGACTTTGGAGAAAGAACCGCAGTACAGCACTCTTCCGTCCGTATCAAGCTTCTTGATTGTCGGGATATCCTCTCCCGCAAACCGCAGTTCGCCGTAGGGATTATCCTCCAAAATCAGCACATCATACTTCTGTGCAATCCGGTAAATCTCCTGCCGCTTTTTCAGGGAAGTGGTAAGGCCTGCCGGGTTCTGAAAGGTCGGAATCACATAGATAAATTTCGTATCCGGGTTCTCATGAAGCGTCTGTTCCAGCGCTTCTGTGTCCATTCCGTCGGAAAGAAGCGGAACGCCCTTGATCTTCGCGCCCAGCGAACGGAAAGCGTTCAGCGCACCGATAAAGCTCGGGTTTTCGGCGATCACCGTATCGCCTTCGTTGCAGAGGACCTTGCAGCTAAGCTCAATGCCCTGCTGTCCGCCGGTGACGATGATCAGATCATCATTTTCCGATCCGATGCCGAACTTTTCCCAAAGCCGTGCCCTGACCTGCTCCCGAAGCTTCGGATAGCCCTCTGTTACGCTGTACTGCAGCGCCTGGGCAGCCTGATTTGCGAAGATTTCCGCGCTGATCCGCGACATGTCCGCAACCGGGAAAGACTCCGGCGCGGGATTGCCGGCAGCGAAACTAATGGCGCCGGGCGTCCCGAGACTCTTGAAGATCTCACGGATCGCCGATGGCTTCATATTGACCATTTTGTCTGAAATTCTGTATTCCATGGTATTTCCCTGTAGTTATATTCTTAGAAAAGCTTCCGCGCCTTCTCCGGATCGTCGAGCCTGAGTACTACATTTGCACCGCCGTCTTCAGGGCTGACAAAAGCGTAGAGATATTCAATGCCGATATCGTTGCTGCTGAGTTTGTCCACAAGTTCTGCCAGTGCGCCGGGCTTGTCCGCCATCGGCAGAGACAGCACTTCGGTCTTCTTGACGA
>CADCPV010000464.1 GCA_902803345.1 uncultured Eubacteriales bacterium
CCTTTACCTCTACTGCTGCAAAAGCAGGAATTGCTGCTTTTGATGCACTGCTTTCTATGTTCCAAGGGCAGTTGGCTTTGAGGACTGAATAGTTACAGTGCGTCTTCGATTCTCAGTAGACAGTAATCCTCACTGTTCCCGAACAATTCGTCGTTGGAATCCCAGACATTCTTTTCTCCGTTTATAAAAAATAGTTTTTAATTAAATAATTATCGAAATGATGCTGTTTTGAGATTACCTATAAAATAATTCAACAACAATCATTACCCGCCGAATAAACAATTTCTAGTCTAAAATATATAAATGTAAGTTTAAAAATTATAGATGCATATTGACATTTCATCAAAATTATGGTAGAATATTTTTATGTTTAGATTGATGCGCATCATCTGACATTCTATCGTTTTACTCATTCATTTTATCACTTACAAACCACTTTATTGTAGAAAGGATCAAAAACATGAAACTGAAAAAGATTTTGACGGGTGTTCTTGCAGCCGGTCTTTGTGCTACAAATCTGGCATCCATTCCGGCAAGTGCTTATGGTGGATCCGCTGCTGTTGTGTATGCCAATAGATGGGCAAAGAGCCGCAATCCGGTTTATTACAACTTTGGATGGGATAAAAACGACTGCACGAACTTTGTATCTCAGTGCGTGGCGTGTGGTCGCAGTATGAGCGGCTCCGGTACCGGTGAACCTACGCTATGGTCACAGACTTGGATTGAGAATAACCAATACAAGTGGTATATGTCAAATAAAATTCATCGTACCGTTGGCTACGATTATTGGCGTTTATCCAGATCGTGGTCCTGCGTGACGGAATTCCGCAATTACTTCGGCAGTCATGGTTCGGTGACCTATGTGAACAGAAACAGTACATCTTGGTACAGTTCCCTGCGGATTGGAGACATTGTGCAGGCAGGAGATACTGGATACGGTCACTCTGTTATCGTTGTCTCCCCGAGCAGCACCAACCCGAAGTACTGTGGGCATACCAATGATGTATCTTATGAATCTATGGAAACAATGCGTAATTATGCAAAAGCCGGCGGACGGCAGATGTATATCGTCAGACCGAGTTAAAACACTTTATTACAGACGAAAAGCTGCGGGATGATTCCTGAGGCTTTTCGTCGTGTTTTTAATGTGGGGACATTGTTTTCAAAAAAGGAGATCATAATGCATAGAAGAAGGATAATATGCCTGCTGATTCTATCAGTTTTCATTCTGGCTACACTGATTTTATGGATCGTTAAGCCGCTTATCATAAAAAACAGCGTTTACTGGATTGCAGATGAAATTGAAGGCACGACTTTAGAAAGTGAATACAAGAATTTATACAAATACTGTCCGAATCTTTTTCAACTTCCAAACTCTGAACTCGTTTTTCCCAGTGAAGAAATAACGGATTATTGCAGAGTTGTTGTCGGAATAGACGGAATGAACATATCCCCTTTATCTTTCCGAAAGTTAGAAATAAACGTTGACTGGACATACACCATTCAGGATTTCATTGCTGCAATTATTCCGGGGATTCCTAGCCAGCAAGGACATCGCTTTTCAAAAGTGCAGGAGCGATACTTGACAAGCTTTCTGGTCTATCGGAACGGACGAACAGATGAAGAAATCATATCCGATCTGAAAAATGTCGAAGTCATCCTATCTTACGAAACACTCATTAAATCCTATTCCAAGCGTATGAAGCTTGGCGACCTTTCCTATCAACTCATGGATGACTGGGAGTCCTATCCGAAAGGATGGAATGTGCCGGTCAATGAAATACCGGAAGGAGCTGAGATTATCGAATGATACTCCAAGCAGCAAAAATCTCAAAATCATACAAGCTAAACGATAAAACAATTCCGATACTGGATCACTTTGATTTCATTGCGGACGCCGGCGAAAAGATTGCCGTGACAGGTCCGTCCGGCAGCGGGAAAAGCACGCTGCTGAATCTTTTGAGCGGTCTGGATAGGGCAGACAGCGGTGATATTCGTTTTAAGGAAACAAAGTATGCAGATCTTTCCAAAGAACAGATGACGAATCTGCGTCTGACAGAGTTCGGCTATATTTTTCAGGCCTTTCACCTGATTTCGACGCTGAATGCCGCAGATAATATTCTGATGCCGCTTGCAGCACGAAAGAAGAAAGTTCTGTATTCTGATTTGGAACCGATCTGCAAAAAACTCGGGATCGAAGACTGTCTTGACCATTTTCCGCATCAGCTTTCCGGCGGTGAGCAGCAGCGTGTCGCGATTGCGCGCGCTCTGATTGGGAACCCTGCTGTGATTTTCTCCGATGAAGCAACCGGAAATCTTGACCTGAAGAACAGTATTCAGGTCATGGATCTGCTGACCGAATGTTGTTCTGCACAAAACGTGGCACTGATCTTTGTGACACATGACGAATCCCTGCTTCGCTATGCGGACAAGGTCGTCCGGATTCCGGAGGTGCAGCCGCATGAATCATAAAGAGATCGACATATCTGAAATGCTGCGCTGTATGATTCGCAGGAAGTGGAAAAAGAAGGGGCTTCTGACTGCTCTGATCTGCCTGTTTTTCTTTCTGCTTGCTGCTGTTCCGGTATTGATCCATTCGGCACAGGAATATCTTTACCGGAGGAATACGAAGCTGTACGGAAGCTATGATATTACATATGAAGGGCTTTCATTTGAAGATGCAGAAAAGCTGAAAAGCGATGCTGCCGTAAAAGACAGTGTCCGTATGTGGTATGATGTGATTCCGGAATTTATCGGGGATAAGAATGCGAATATTCTCTATGCGGAGTCAAGTCTGCTGGATGGCATTTCAAACTATACCCTGCATGACGGCAGGCTCCCTGCCGCAGA
>CADCPV010000465.1 GCA_902803345.1 uncultured Eubacteriales bacterium
ATGCTCTCGATATCGGAAACGATGTGCGTGGAAATGATGATGATTTTATCCTGTGCAAGCTGCTGCGTCAGGCGGCGGATCATAACGCGCTGCTTCGGATCCAGTCCGGCAGTCGGCTCATCCATGATGATAAGTGCAGGATCGCCGAGCATCGCCGCTGCAATCAGGATACGCTGCTTCATGCCGCCGGAAAAGCCGCCGATCTGCTTGTCTGCGACATCGGAAAGCTCGACCTGTTCCAGCGTTTGCTTGATCTGCTGTACGGCTTCCTTTTTCGGGATGCATTTGAGCGCGGAGATGTATCCGAGAAAATCCCACGCCGTCATATTGGCATAAAGCTCCTGCTGCTGCGGCATAAAGCCGAGCTGACAGCGGTATTCCTTGCCAAGCTCTGCAATCGGCTTGCCGTTCCAGCGGACACAGCCGCCGTCCTTATCCGGGCGCAGATTATCGGTAATCAGGTGCATCATCGTGGATTTGCCCGCGCCGTTCGGACCGAGCAGACCGTAAACGCCGTCTGTAAAGGTGAACGAAAACTCAATCAGTGCGTGCTTTTTCCCGTAATGCTTATTAAGCTTCACCAATTCAAGTGTGCTCATACTCATTTACCATTCAAAAGTTGTGATGCAGGAATCTTTTCAAAATCCTGTTGTTTATTTATATAGGAAATAACATAAGAGTCATCATATTTGGCAACAACAGCTTTTTCTTTCAAGAGATCAATTATTTTTGATTCCTTTGTATTGAGATCGAATGCCTTTTCACATAAAAATAACGTATCGTCAAATACAGACAAGACGCTCCATGGAGAAATACTGTCATCTTTAATTGTGACCGTCTGTTCCCGCCCGGCTTTATAAATATCTGCCTGTCCTTCACGCGTAATGACAAGATAATCCCTGGAAACAAAATCGGCGGAACAATAATCAATATTTGTATAATCCTGCGGCTCACCGTGATAGGTTTTTGAATTCAGATCAAACCATGTAACATAAAATGAATAACCACTTTCTATGCTATGTGCAAAGCCGACATTGAAATAGAGCTTTTCGTCAAAAACGCCCGCCATGTACACTTCGCCGGAATTTTTTACATTCGGATAATACTGCGCCAATGTTTCTAAGTCATACAGTTCACCGTATTGCTTTATTTCCATTGTTGAAAGATCAACTGCATTTAATTCCATTTTTCCGCCTGTATTTCCATAAAAGGTCAGAATACCATTTTCATCATATTCAGGACTGTAATGATTTCCGATAAAATAAATCACTCCATCGTGCAGCAGCCAGCCGTAGCAGTTATCTGATACCGAAACGCCCTCAATATAGAGCAGCTTCTCTTCCCGGCTGCTTGTAAGATCATAGCGGTACAGCGTTGAACCGAGCTTTAAGAACGGCTTTCCGTCATCACCTTCCTGAATCCTTGGATAATCATCAATGAAATAGTATGTATCTGTTCCGCTGAACATGGGGACATTTCCATTTAAGCGATTCACGATACAATCATTGGATTTATGGTTGCAGTTCGGTTTATTGCAGAGAAGGACATTCTCCATGGTCTCAAAGTCCAGAATTCTGGTTTGACCGTCAAGTGACCGGAAGAAGTGTGCAGTATCTGTGGTATTATAAAAGGTAGATGCAAAGGAATCAACCGTCATATCACCGGATTTATGATTTTCTGCGGCTGTATTTTCTGTCTCCTGTTTCTTTTCAACGGAACTGCTTTCTGAAACTGAATCCGCCGGTACCGGTGAAGCTGCTGATTGATTTGTGCAGCCGGCTGCGCCAAATACCAGAAGCGAAATTGCGAATAAAGTAATGCATTTTTTAGGTATAATGTTTTTCATGATTATTCTTCGAAACCTCAATGTACTGATGCTTCAAAATAATTTTATATAAAGCTTAGAACTGCTGCCTCTCAGAAGCACACATTTATTCCATGAAGCAGCAGTTCTATTCATAATTAAGAGACTACAAATGAATACAAGATATCCTTTACGCGATCAGAATGAAAAGGCATAAATCCCGCGGTCTCCGGAGTATCTATTTACGGCCTGATGGTGAGTGTTTCCTCTTACAAACGTAATATTATTATCTTGCGCTTGGGCAAAAGCTTTAATCGTAAACGATTGTCTGAATTGCGATCTGTTAACACCGCTGGCCGTATAGGCAATTATGTATGCATCCTTCTCTCCGACAGCCGCATTTGTAGAATATGTTGTGGCAGTAAACGTATGTACATTTTCCCGTTCAGCGCCTGCCAAAACAGAGACAGATCCGGCATAAAAATAGCGAGACGGACCGTAAGCATTTGCAGAAATACTGCTCAGGCTGATCGTGGTAATTGCAGCTGCCATCAAACTTGCGGCAATTTTATTCAGTTTTTTCATAAATCTTTTCCCTTCTATACTTAAAATGATTATTATGATTAACTGATTCAGATTTCACAGCTCCGCGGCTGCTGTAAAAAATGTCTCAGTTATATCTGAAAAGTGGAACAAATAAATGCTGCTGTTATCGTGTAATAATTAGAATATAAAGATGTCCAGACTGATCAAATTCGGTTCAATAAACCATGAAATAAATAATTAGTAACTATTCAGTCCTCAAAGCCAACTGCCCTTGAAACAAAGAATGCAATGCATCGAAAGCAGCGATTCCTGCTTTTGCAGCAGTAGAGGTAAAGGTCTTCAGCAGCAGGAAGTCTATCGCACCCTGTTCTGAACGAAATGACCCTATGACCTTGCTCTTCATTCTGACCATACGCAGATCGCGCTCGGCCTGATTGTTTGTAAAGGGTACGATGGGA
>CADCPV010000466.1 GCA_902803345.1 uncultured Eubacteriales bacterium
CGGCATGGTGCTGGAACTGGCGGACCGTTTCAAGGATGTTGAGACGAACCTGTCGATCGATTTCTGCTTCTATGACGGCGAGGAATTTCTGGGGGAGGCAGGTTCCTTTCGAGTGCTTGCAGACCTACAGGACTATTTTCCGGACCGTTATGCGAATATCCTGATCGGCATCAACCTGGATTCAATCGGCTCCGGGGACAGGCTGTATGTCTATGGCGGAAAATACGGCGAGGATGGCGTCTTGTATCAATCCTGGGGCTACAACATGGCCATGTCGATCGCAGCAGATATCGGAGTCGAACTTCACGAAATGCCTTCGGGGATTGAGCAGTACATTCCGCCGACTCGTTCCAATGCGTCTGATCAGGAGCATTTCTACATCCGGGACATACCCTATATGTATTTTGAGGCAAATGCCTGGCTCACGCCGGATGGATCGGTCGGAAACCCCGAAAAACCTTATAACTACAATTCGACGCTCGAATGTTTTGAGGATACAAACGGCCGGATCATTCATACCAAATACGACGATCTCGATGTTTTGGAAGAACTCGTTCCGGGCCGAATCGAGGCACACCTTCGGGACTGTGCGCAGGTTGTGAGCGAGATTATCCGTCAGATGGATGAAAATTCGCCGGAACAGTACGCGCATTACCGTTCGGAGCAGGCGATCCGGGAATCACTGGCAGCAGAGACAACGGAGGAGACGACGGAAGAACCCGCCGAAGAGACAACGCCGGAGACGGAGGAATCCACGGAAGTGTCTTCGGAAACCCCGGAGGAAACGACGGAAAGCACGGAAAAAACAACGGAAGAGACGCCGGTTTCGACAGAAACAGAAATGCAGACATCCACCGTGGAGACAAAAGAAGAGGATCAGAAGCCCGGGAAATCCCGGACCGCGATGTGGCTCTATATCGGCGGCTGTTCGGCGGCCGCGGTGATTCTCATTGCGCTTTCGATTGCCTTCGCGAGAAGGCATTAAGACAGGTCAGGACGATATTTGCATGAATTATTATGTCAATGAAAACATAAAGAAAACGGAGCGGATCTTCCCGATGCAGGGGAGGCTTTCGTTTTACCGTTATGATATGAACGAGAACCCGGAAGGGCTTCCGAAGGACTTCGTCGATTCGGTGCTTTCGGAAATCACGCCGGAGTTTTTAGCGGTGTATCCGGAGCCGGACCGTTTTGTCGGAAAATATGCGGATTTCATCGGTGCAAAGCCGGAGAATGTCGTGACCGCAAACGGGTCGGATATGGCGATCCGCTATATTCTGGAAACCTTCGGCGAGCCCGGAAAGGATGTCGTTACCGTTACGCCGAGTTTCGAGATGTACCGGATCAACTGCAGCATTTTAGGGCTTCATCATGTACCGGTTCCCTACCATGAGGATCTCACGGTTTCGGTTGAGAATATCCTTTCTGCGATTACGGAAAATACACGGGTTGTGGTGCTTCTGAATCCCAACAACCCGATCGGAAATGTATACACAGAGGAGGAACTTCGACGGATCATTGAAAAGACCCGCGAAACCGGTTCCGTCGTCCTGATCGACGAGGCCTATCACTATTTCTGGCCCGAAACTTTCCTGAAATATGCGCTGACAGAGGAAAATGTAATCCTGCTTCGAACTTTTTCGAAGCTTTTTTCGCTGGCTGCGCTGCGGCTCGGCGTCGTCATCGCGCATCCGCAGCTGATTCACTATATCAAAAACGGACGGCTGAGTTTTGACGTGAATTCGATGGCGCTTCTTTTTGCGGAGCGGATTCTCGATCACCCGGAAATGGTGAAAAAGCTCATGGATATCGAGCAGGAAGGGAAGGACTGGATTCTTTCGGAGCTTCGTGTGCGGGGCTATGAGTGCCGGGACTGCCGCGGGAATTTCATCTTTGTACGGCCGAAGGCGGACGCGCATGAAGTCGTGAGACGTCTGGAAGACGAAGAGAAGGTACTGGTCCATGGCTATTCGCATCCCTATCTTCGGGACCTGATCCGTGTTTCCGTCGGCTCAAAGGCTGCGATGGAATTCTTCCTTGCGGCCTTTCTTCGGACGGATCGCTGATTATCTGATCTGATGCGATGCATTGTTTTTTGTGAGGCGTGAATGAAAAAAGTCATCACCTACGGGACATTTGATCTTCTTCATTACGGACATATCCGGCTCCTCCAGCGCGCAAAGGCACTGGGGGATTACCTGATTGTCGGCATCACCTCCGAGGACTTTGACAAGGCGCGGGGGAAGATCAATGTGACCCAGAGCCTTCCCGAGAGGATGGAGGCCGTGAAAGCGCTCGGCATTGCGGATGAGATTCTGGTAGAGGAATATGAAGGCCAGAAAATAGACGATATCCGGCGCCTTGGCGTGGATATTTTCGCAATCGGTTCAGATTGGCGCGGAAAGTTCGATTACCTGAAGGAATACTGTGAAGTTGTGTATTTAGAGCGCACCGAAGGGATCAGTTCGAGTGAGCTTCGTGCGCGCGACCGCCTTGTCTTAGGGCTTGTGGGTTCTTCCACGAATGTAGACAAGATCGCCCGGGAAGCAGGCTTTGTGAACGGGCTTGAGATCGGAAAGAGCATCCCGGATGAGCAGGATTATGAGGCTCTTCTTCGGGATGTCGACGCGGTTTATATCTATGCGCAGCCGGAGCGGCATTACGAACTTGTGAAGAAAGCGCTGCTTTCCGGCCGTCATGTACTCTGTGAGACCCCTCTTGCGCTGAAAAAGGCTGAATGCGCCGAACTTTTCGCTTTGGCCGAACAATCAGGCCTTGTACTCATGGAAGCCTTAAAAACGGCCTTTTCGACGGCCTACGCGCGTCTCGTGCTTCTTCTTAAAAGCGGGAAGATCGGAGAGATCGTTTCCGTCGACTCGGCCTGTACGAGCATGGAAGAGCTTTCGGCGCCGGATTCCGCGGCGCTTTCCGGAAGATGGAACAGCATTTCGGACTGGGGACCGATCGGCATGCTGCCGGTATTCCAGATCCTCGGGCCGGACTATCTGGAGAAGCGGATCACATCGAAAATGCACCCCTCGGACCCCGGTTTCGACCTGTTCTCCCGGATTGATTTCACCTACGAAAACACTGTCGCGTCGGTCCGCGTCGGAAAGGGCGTAAAGACCGAAGGCGAGCTTGTGGTTTCCGGGACAAAGGGCTATGCCTATGTGCCGGCACCCTGGTGGAAAACGGACTTTTTCGAGATCCGTTATGAGAATCCGGCGGACAACCAGCGGTATTTCTACCAGCTTGAAGGCGAAGGCATCCGAAACATGCTCGCAGCCTTTTTCCAGGCGGCTGTGCACAGAAGCACCGTGAAGCGCGTGGAGCCGGAAGTGACCGGCGCGATTGCGGGTGTGATCGGCGATTTCATCGAAGGAAGAGATCTTCGGATCCTCGGGAGCGGCTCATGAACGAATGCAGCACAGAGGCTTTTGCGAAAATCAATCTGTGTCTCGACGTTACGAAGAAGCGTCCGGACGGCTATCACGAAGTGCGGATGATCATGCAGCAGCTGAGTCTTTCGGACAGGGTAACGGTTCAGAAAACAGATGAGCCGGGCATCCGGCTCAGGTGCTCTGATCCCGGTCTTCCGACGGACAGCCGAAACCTGATGGTGCGCGCGGCAGAGCGCTTTTTCGCTTACTGTGATATTCAGGGCGGCATTTCGATGTGCCTTGAGAAGAACATTCCGCTTGCGGCCGGCCTTGCCGGAGGATCAGCGGATGCAGCTTCGGTGCTGGTTCTTTTAAACCGGCTTTTTGATTGCGGGCTTTCCGATCCGGAACTTCAGAAGATCGGCCTTTCGGTCGGCGCGGACGTCCCCTACTGCATCATGGGCGGGACAGCGCTTGCAGAAGGAATCGGAGAGAAGCTCATGAAGCTTCCGCCGTGTCCGCCCTGCGGGATTCTTTTAGTGAAGCCTGAAAGAGGCGCATCGACAAAGGAAATCTACACGGCCTGGGACGCGCTTCCGGTGCCGTTCCATCCGGATGTGGATCTGGGAATCAAAGCCCTGAAGGATCAGGACCTTCGGACGCTTGCCGGAACGCTTGGCAACGGACTTGAGGCAGTGACAAAAGCCCTGATCCCGGAAATCGGCGAAATCGAAGAGCAGATGCTACGCTTCGGTGCGCTCGGCGCCTGCATGAGCGGAAGCGGTCCTACCGTATTCGGGCTGTTTAAGGATCGCTCTTCGGCAGATCTTGCCGGAGAAAAAATGAAAGGATATTTCCCGGACTGCCGGATCATTTCGGCAGAGCCGATTAATAATGATGAATGACAGACCGAAAAAGCCTGTCTGATGAAAGGAATTTATAAGTATGAAAACTGTCCTGGTGCTGTTCGGCGGCCAGTCGTCGGAGCATGATATTTCCTGTATTTCCGCCTGTACCGTCATCCGTGCTTTAGACCGCACGAAGTACGATCCGGTTTTGGTCGGCATTACAAAACAGGGAAAATGGATCTATACGGAGGATATTTCTCAGATCGAATCAGGCCGCTGGCGCGACGGAAAAATCCAGGCGGTGCTGTCACCGGATGCGAAGGAACGCGCGCTCTACCTGATGCAGTATGAAGTTGTGTCGCGCAAGATCAGGATTGATATCGCATTCCCGGTGCTGCACGGCCTCTACGGAGAGGACGGAACGGTCCAGGGTATTTTTGAACTGATGCAGATCCCCTATGTGGGTCCCGGCGTCCTTTCCTGCGCCGTCAGCATGGACAAGCTTTTTACGAAGGTCCTTGTGAATGCGATCGGCATCCGTCAGGCAGAGTATGTCGGCGTGCGAAGATCCGAACTTCAGAACATGGACGAAGTCGTGAGGCGTGTTGAGGAGAAGCTTTCCTACCCGGTCTTTGTGAAGCCTTCCTGCGCTGGCTCCAGCAAGGGCGTCAGCAAGGCGACAGACCGGCGCTCTCTTGAAACAGCACTTCTGATTGCCAATCTTCATGACAGCAAAATCCTCGTCGAAGAGAGCATTAAGGGCCGGGAACTGGAGTGTGCGGCTTATTCCTGCGGAAATGAAGTCCGCGTGATCGGCCCCGGAGAAGTCGTGGCCGGCGCCGAATTCTACGACTTTGATGCAAAATACAACAACAGCGAATCCCGCACGGATACTGCGCCCTTCCTGCCTTTCGGTGTGGAAGAGGAAATCCGGAAGAAAGCGGAACAGGTTTTCCGCGCCGTGGACGCCTACGGGCTTTCGCGGGTGGATTTCTTCCTGGATGAGCGGGGCATCGTTTTCAACGAAATCAATTCGATCCCAGGATTCACTGCGATCAGCATGTATCCGATGCTGTTTGAATCGAGGGGCGTTCCCCATGCGGAGTTGGTGCAGATGCTTCTTGATTCTGCGGAGGCGCGTGATCCGAAAACCGCACCGGGGGCAGTATGAGTATGGACCTGAAGCATTCGGATGCGCCGATCGGTATTTTTGATTCGGGCCTCGGCGGGCTTACGGTGATGCGTGAAATCATGCGCAGCCTTCCGGAAGAGAACCTGATCTACTTCGGTGATACGGCGCGCGTTCCCTACGGCAGCAAGTCGCGGGATACGATTATCCATTACGTGGAACAGATCCTTCACTTCATGGAGGAGAAGGAAGTCAAGGCAATCGTCGTTGCCTGCGGTACGGCTTCCGCCTATGCGCTGGAAGCGGTGCGGCACAAGGTGTCGGTACCGATTTTCGGTGTCGTGCGCCCGGGTGTCCGGGCTGCGGCGGCCGCGACAAGAAACGGCCGGATCGGCGTGATCGGGACCGAGGCATCGGTGAACTCGGGACTCTATGAGAGCCTGCTTCACGGAATTGACCCGACGCTTTTCGTGAAAAGCAAGGCCTGTCCGTTGTTTGTGCCGCTGGTTGAAGAAGGCCTGTGGCGGGATGAGATCACGACGCTTGTCGCGAAGCGGTATCTCACGGAACTTGCGGAAGAGGGCGTGGATACGCTGATCATGGGCTGTACGCATTACCCGCTTTTGGTGGATACGATCCGGGAAGTCATGGGCGCGCAGGTCACGCTCGTCAACATCGGAGTGGAAACAGCGCGGGTGCTTTCGGGGATTCTGGCGATCCAGGACCTGCAGAAACAAACCGTTGATGCGCCGCCGGTATACCGTTTTTATTCCAGCGACGCGCCGGAAAAGCTCTGCCGCTTCGGCGAAGTGGCGCTACGGATGGAAATTCCGGAGGCAGTCCGGATTTCGATTGAAGATTATTGACGGAAAGCAATTAACATAGTATAATATTTTTTCAGTATTTTGAATTCGGAGGAAGTTTTTTATGCCGTGGTGGGGATGGTTGATTATCGGAATCCTGGCTTTTCTGATCGCAGCGATTGTCGTTCTGTTTATTTTCGGCAGAAGAATGCAGAGAAAGCAGGCGGATACCGAGAAGCAGATGGAGGCGATGAAGCAGCAGGTCTCGATTCTGGTGATTGACAAGCAGAAAAAGAGAATGATTGATTCGGGACTTCCGGACGCGGTGATTCAGCAGACACCGAAGTATGCCCGCAGGATGAAAGTGCCGCTTGTGCGCGCCAAGATCGGACCGCGGGTTATGAATCTGATCGCGGACGCGAAGGTTTATGAAGTCCTTCCGGTCAAGAAAACCTGTTCGGTCATGATCAGCGGCATTTATATCACGGAGATTAAGTCCGTCCGGGGCGGTTCGGTTCCGAAGCTGCCGGAGAAGAAGGGCTTTATGACGAAGCTGCGGGACAAGGCTGCCGACTTCATGAAGAAGAAAAGCTGATTTTCCGTAAATATACGGAGAAATTCTTTTCCGATTACAGGCAATTTCCGGCTGTCGGTTTTCATGGAAAATCATGAAAAAGACAGCCTTTTGTAAAATGCGGAGCAGTTCGAATCAGGTGCTGAAAAGATACAGTTTTTATA
>CADCPV010000467.1 GCA_902803345.1 uncultured Eubacteriales bacterium
ATCAAATCCCGCGAAGAGGAGATTGATTACGCGGAAGCGCACAATGTGCCGCTTCGGATTACGCGTGAGACCAACTACTCGAAGGACAAGAACATGTGGCACCTGTCGCATGAAGGCCTGGATCTCGAGGATGCCGGCAATGAGCCGCAGTATGAGAAGCCCGGTTTCCTGGAAATGGGCGTATCGCCGCTTGAAGCGCCGGACGAGCCGGAGTATATTACGCTCGAATTCGAGCAGGGCGTCCCGGTTGCGCTGAATGAGGAGAAGATGTCCGCAAAGGATATTATCCTGAAGCTGAATGAGATCGGCGGAAAGAACGGCATCGGCCTTCTTGACATTATCGAAAACCGTCTCGTTGGCATGAAGTGCCGCGGCGTTTACGAGACTCCCGGCGGAGAGATCCTGTATTTTGCACACAATTATCTGGAGACTTTAACGCTCGACAAGATGACGATGCACAAGAAGCAGGAGCTTTCGATCACTTTTGCGGAGCTTGTCTACAACGGCCAGTGGTTCACGCCGCTTCGGGAAGCGCTTTCGGCCTTCGTCACCTCCACACAGAAGCATGTGACCGGTAAGGTTCGCCTGAAACTCTACAAGGGCAACATCATCAAGGCCGGTGTGTGGTCCGACTGGGCTCTGTACTCGGAAGAACTTGCGACCTTCGGCGAAGATGACGTTTACAACCAGGCAGATTCCGCCGGCTTCATCAACCTCTTCGGTCTGCCGATCAAGGTTCAGGCAGAGGTGGCCAAAAAGAATCAGCAGTAAAATTTCATGGGGACCGATGGCAGTTCCAGATTTGGCTAAACTCGCCTGCGTGATTGTACTGCCCCCTCGGTGACGGTTTTAGGTCACCTCGGAAGCAGCACAATTACCCTCTGCTCGGGTTGATTTATGCCTAAAGCGGAATCAGAGCCATCGGTCCCCATGATTTACGCTGTTTCAGGTTTAGAAGCAGATATGTCTTTTCGGATCAAGCGGTATCAGCTTGACGGAAGCAGTATGTAAGAGAAGGAGATCAGTATGGCCAAGATGTGGGCGGGACGCACTGCCGGGATTACAGACAGCTATGCGGATGAACTGAACAGCTCGATCGGTGTGGACCAGCGGATGTTCCGGCAGGATATCCGGGGCAGTATCGCGCATGCGAAGATGCTGAAAAAACAGGGGATCATCGCGGAATCGGACGCGGATCAGATCGTCATAGGCCTTGAACAGATTCTTTCGGATCTTGAATCCGGCGCGCTTTTGATCGACGAAGGCGCGGAAGATATCCATATGTTTGTGGAGCAGGTCCTGACCGAGCGGATCGGAGATGCCGGGAAGACGCTGCACACAGCGCGCTCGAGAAATGACCAGGTAGCGCTGGATGTGCGTCTGTACCTTCGGGATGAGATCGCTGAGATTCAGGAGATTACCCGCAGTCTTATTGCCGCCGTTTGCGACCGGGCGGAAGAGTACGCAGAAACGATTATGCCCGGCTACACGCATCTGCAGCGCGCCCAGCCGATTACCTTCGGCCATCTTCTCTGTGCCTATGCGATGATGTTTCTTCGGGATCTCGAGCGCCTCTCAGACTGCGTGAAGCGCATCAATGTTTCCCCGATCGGCTCCTGCGCCTTTGCCGGAACGACTTACGACACGGACCGCTTTTATGAGGCGGAGCTTCTGGGCTTTTCCGATGTCTGCCGCAACTCCATCGACGGCGTTTCGGACCGGGATTTTATCCTTGAGCTTCTGTCGGATCTGTCGATTCTCGCCATGCACCTGTCGCGCTTTTCGGAAGAGATTGTGCTTTTCAGCAGCTGGGAATTCAAATTCATCGAGCTTTCCGACGAATACACCACCGGATCCTCCATCATGCCGCAGAAAAAGAACCCCGATATGGCGGAGCTGTGCCGCGGCAAAGCAGGCCGTATCTACGGGGATCTGATGGCGATGCTGACGATTATGAAGGGCCTGCCGCTGGCCTACAACAAGGACATGCAGGAGGACAAGGAACGCGTCTTCGACGCCTGTGACAATGTGAAGCTCTGTCTCACAGTTTTTACCGGCATGATCCGGACGCTTCGCGCCGTCCCGGAACGGATGCGCACTGCCGCAGCAGGCGGCTTTATCAACGCAACAGATCTCGCTGACTACCTTGTCAGCCGCGGGCTTCCCTTCCGTTCGGCCTACAAAATCTCCGGCGAAATCGTGGCTTACTGTATCCGCGAAAACCAGACCCTCGAATCCCTTCCGCTCCCGAAATACCTTGAATTCTCCGAGGCTTTCGACGACTCCGTCTATGACGCCGTGAACCTCGAGCGCTGCGTCGCCCGCCGCACAAGTTTCGGCGGGACCAGTCCCGACTCCGTCCGAAACCAGATCGCATGGGTCCGGAGCATCATCGGGGACTGAACCCCGCATCATCAATACTCCGCTCCAGCCCGGCCGCATCCCTTCGGCCGGGCTGCTTCATGCCTGATGTCTTCCCGTCTCTCCGTCTGCGG
>CADCPV010000468.1 GCA_902803345.1 uncultured Eubacteriales bacterium
AGCTGGAGAGTGAATTTGACGGTTTCGAGAAGCTGCAAGCGATCGGTGATTACTATATATACGAAACGAAGTGAAAGTACGTTGACATCAGCGCGGGGAGGGTCGATACCTGATGATTCAAAAACTGAAAAACTTAAACGGAAGTTGGGCGTTGAAATCCGGCATCCTGACAGCCGTGTTTCTGTTTCTGGGGTTTGTCATTGCAAAGAAAATTCGGCTGGATGTCGCGGTTTACCGTCCGGAAGTGGAGGAAATCTATACTCCTACTGCGGTTTCCACGCTGAAGCTGGTGCTTCTTTCGCTTTTTCTTGCGGGCCTGTTTTTTCTGTTCCTGTTTCTTTGGGAGAAAATCAGCCGGCACAGAAATCTGATTATAGTCTTGGCAATCCTGATCCCCGGAATCGTGATTACATTTCTGAGCCCGGTCTGCATGGGATATGACGAAGCGGGGCACTTTTTTAAGACCATATCGACACTGAACGGCAAAACGGTTGTTTATGACAGCTATAACGGACTGATTTCGGTCAGCTTCCGGCAGATCATTAACGAAGGTAGACGGTTTTCGGTTTTCTCCGAGGCACTTCGCGGACCGTGGTCCTCTGAGCTGTGCCAGATGGACGCAGTCAATGGAATGGCACAGAACACGTATCCGCCATATGCATACATTTTTTGCTGTATCGGTGCTGGGATCGGCATCCTGACGCACGCACCGGTCGGAATGGTTTTCTGGCTTTCCAGGTTTTTTAATCTGCTGGGGTTCTGTGTGCTTGTTTATCTATCGCTTCAAATTCTTCCGGAAGAGAGAAGCAGATTTCGAAATGGTCTGATGACCGTCGCCCTGATGCCGGTTGTTGTCTATATCTGTTCACACTGCACACAGGATACGGTATTTTACGGTCTGGTCCTTTTGATCGCCGCCCTGTTTATCCGGATTCACGAATCCGGGGAAGTGAAGATATCCATGCTGGTTCTGTTGGGCGCGCTGTTATTCCTGCTTGGCCCGGTGAAGTATCCGTATATCGTCTTTCTGGGGTTTCTTTTCCTCCTTCCGGCGAACCATTTTCCGCAGAAGAAGTGCACGGTAAACTTGGTTAAGGCGGCGATCATCCTGCTGACTTGCCTCTTCACAGCTGTATGGTTTCTTTTTGTTTCTTCCCAGTTCCACGAGGCGCGTGTCGAAGGAGTGGATGTAAGCGGTCAGATCCGATTCATTATCGCGCATCCGCTTCGATTTGTTTTCAGTGTGCTGTACTCACTTGCAAATGATTTTCAATCCTTTATTCTGTACAGCTATGAGGTTTCTACGATGCCCTTTTACTGGACCTCATCCATTCTTGCCTGGTGCGGGTTTGTGGTTCATTTGTTTTCGTTTGTGTTTTTGTCTGGAAGGCATCTACAAAAACGGGCTGGCAGATGCTGGGTGCTTCTGATGGTTTCGGCCGGGGTAATCCTGACATGTTTTGCATTGTATGCCTCCTGGACTGCGGTCGGTGCGGGGCTGATCGGCGGACTGCAGGGAAGGTATTTTGCAGGCTTCCTGATCTGTATCCCCCTGATGCTTCCGGCGAACCGGTTTGCTTTGTCGGAGGAGAGTACTGACAGAGCGGCGAAGCTTGTATTTCCGTTTGAATACGCTGTACTGCTTCTGTACATGATGGGGTTCGGTATATTTCTGTGACATACACCACGGCATCATGATATATAAAAAACACCGGGTGCGGACAACTGCCGTACCCGGTGTTTTTCAGAATAGCAGATTACTTATTCAGCTGGCGCATCGGTAGCCGGTGCATCGGTAGCCGGCGCATCGGTAGCCGGCGCATCGGTAGCCGGTGCATCGGTAGCCGGCGCCTCTGTCGGCGCATCCTCCGCGGGGACGTCGCTGCCGCTTTCACTTTCATCCTCTGAAGACGGTTCGGTTTCATCCTCGCCTTCTTTGAATTCCCATCCGCCGCGCCGCGGCCATTCATATCCTTTTTCCGCAAGAAGCGCTGTCATGCGGGCGTCGAAAGCATCTCGTTCTTCAACAGTCCAGAAAACCGGATTGCTTCCTATGCTGGTGCCGTCAAGGAAGGTTGTGGACAGGCTAGTATAGTAACCTAAAAGATTTTCGGTCACAACAGCATCGACATTGACATCCGGCGCCATATTGATTGTGCCCGGCATGGTCTTATAGATATCGGTACCATGGATATTTTCCTGAGCGATCTCAACGCCGTCCTGATAGATATGCTTAATCACATGGGCGTGCGCGCCGTTCTGAGGATCTACGGAAACAGAGAATTTTTGGCCGGTCCAGCCGATGCCGAAGGAAGGATCCTCAACTCTTGTGACAGGCGCTCTATCAATCCCTTCCACAACAGATTCGTAACGGACCGAGCGGCCTGGATCATGATCTTCATGACCGATGATCCAGATGTGAATAAACTCGGTCGCAAGATCGATGCAACCCTCAATTTTGATGATATCAGAAGAATCATTTTCAAAGATAAAGTCTGAACCGCCCTGCGGATAAACCATGGCATCGAGTCCCGGGGGAACATAGTTGACCAGATAGGAATGCTGATGCCGGTAAACAATTTTCAGTTCCGCCTCCAAAACGGCATTATAAAGAGTTGTTGTAACCTGGCAGAGTCCGCCGCCCATTTCATCACCGTGTCCGGAGGTGGTGTAGGTGCCGGCCCGCGCATATCCGTTATTCGGATCCATAACGTCGCCATAGAGATTCAGCGCCGAAATCTGCTCGCCCGGAGCGAAAACCCGGCCGTCCATATGAATGATGCCCATTTTAAGGTTCTGCTCGCGGTTTATAAGCTGCTGAGTTCTCGGAATCGCATATTCGGTGGTGAAGTAGCCGATCACGGACATGCTTTCCGCGTGTTCGGTCGTCATATTTGGAATAGTTTCCGTGACATCCGGCGTCAGCTCGATCAGGTCGGTATCGGCGATCTTCACAGCTTTGATGTTCTCGACCAGCTCATGGACACAGTTTGTAAAATCATAGGAATAGCCGGTCTGGCCGGGCGTCACGATGACCTGGCGGGAAGCGCCCATCTGCGAGTACTCGGTCGGCGTACCGACACGGGCGGTAAACTGGGCTTCTATCGGCTCGCAGTTCCATGGCTCGAGTTTTTCGGTAAAGGTATTCAGGATCTTCGCTTCGTCGATCTCGATGCCGTAGTCGAGATCCACCGGGTTTGCACGGCAGTCGGCCGCAAATTTATAGCGGTCCAGAACGCGTCCGCCCGGCACGATCGACGCGTTGATCGTATCTTCAATAGTCTGCTTGTCCCACTGAATGCCGAGGCTCGGAATCGTGGTGCCCCAGACGTGTTCGGGATTCTTGTCGGATTTCATTCGGACTTCGGAATCCATCAGGGTTTCCATCGGCTTGTAGATTTCCGGCTTGACTTCGTTGGGAAGTCTGCCCGTAAGCGACTCTCCGCGCATCGATACGCCGTCGCCGATGGTGCCCTCTGTGAGGTTCAGGCGTCCGTTTGTGTCCTGGGTGCCGAATGCAGTCGCCGAAAGCCCTGCGGAAAGCAGGGCAGTCAGTACAAAAGCTGCGGCAAATCTGAAAATGTTCTTCATAACAGCTCCTCTTTTATGAAATAGCGTTCTGTGCTTCAGGAAAAATCAGTGTCCGGATCGATATCGTCCTCTGTAACAAGCTCATCGAATTCCGCGCTGTCCAGATACTCGTCAAAGGCGTCTGATGCGGTTTCATATTCCTCATCATCGTCTATATAGCCGAGCAGCGGTTCACCCGCATCATCCACACTGTAGCGGTACAGATAAACGCTGCCGGAATCCGCATCGGGCCCGGTTTCGGGAAGCAGCGCGATGTAGTCTCTTCCCTGTGCGGTGAACACGGTCACGACACTGCATTCAACGCTGCCGTTCTCTAAATCCAGGGTAACCGAAATTCCGTCCGGGTCAGATAAAAGCTCATTCTTATCGATCATAAACACCTCATCATAATCACTTGATATTGTACCACGAAGGCCATCAAAACACAATATCTTTTGTTCATAACATGTGAGTAACAATTC
>CADCPV010000469.1 GCA_902803345.1 uncultured Eubacteriales bacterium
TGGGAGTCTGAAGTGCGGCGGATCTTCGGAAAAACTGCGCCGGAGGTACTGGAAGTCGAAAAGAAAGCCCACAAGAACGATCCTGCGGGCCATGCGCTGCGTCTCTCAAGAATCCTCGACAACTGGGACGAGATCGTGAGAGCCATGGATGAAGAACTCCCGTCCTACGAAAAACTTCGCGCACAGATGGAAAACCTCGGCGCACCGACAAAACCTTCGGATCTTGGCATTTCCATGCAGGATACGCTCGACGCCTTCATGGGTTCACGCGATATCCGGAACAAATACCTGACTTCCACGCTTCTCTGGGACCTCGGCGAAATTGAGGACTTCCGGGAGATCCTGAAAGAGGAAGCAGAGGACTGAAACAGGACTGAGAAGATTTGAACTACCCCTCCCTACGCAGGCTTAGAGGAAGGGGTTTTCTCCCGGAATTTTGATAAAGACAGAAAAAATAAAGGAGTATACGATGCCGCAGTATCATTTTCCGACAAAAGAAGAAAGACAAGCGCTGATCCGCGAAATGCAGGCGCTTCAGGGCGGAGAAAACCAGAAACTTTCCGCAAGCAAAGAGTTCGTCGCGTACAATCAGGCGCTTCAGGACCTCGACCGCATGATGTCTGAGTACTCTTCGCCGGGAGAAAACGGAATTCCGAAGGAGCTCAGCGAGGAGGACTCGGAACGGCTGCAGCAGTCCATTGTCACAACGGCACAGGCCGGCGAGACTTTTCTTGCGGCCGCCGCGGGGCAGTACGGGGCGAAACTGACCGCCGGGCTTCCCGGAGTCGTCAACAAGCTTCAGAACGTGCTTTCCCGGGACTATGATGCACTTTCAAGCTATGAACCTGCAGCGCCGAGATCGCTTCCGGAGCTTCAGCAGGATGCGCAGACGATTACAATTGACCTTCAGGATCGCAAAACCGGGAAAATGGGGAACCTGACTTCCTCACGTCTGCCAATGACGATTGTGAATGCTCAGGGAAAGAAGCGGACAGGCGTTTTCACGAAGGCCGCGAAGATCGACCTGAAAGAGCGCTTCACGAAGATTATCGAAGACGCAAAAGCTCAATGCGACGATCAGGGAAAAGCGGAGCTGGATAAGATCTTTGGAAATTACAGGGAAAAACTGACCGGTAAAAGAAAGACACCGGACGGAACGAGAGTCGGAAAGGATCATCCGGACGCGTTGATTCTCGGCTTCTTTACAAACGATCTGCACAACAAAACGCTGACTCCCGAGCAGAAACAGGCATTCGGCTTCGTTGAGACAGAGCTGAAGGAAAAGACGCTGAAGGAATTTCTGAAGGGACTGAATATCGACACGACCAAGATCCCTTCTGCGGCAATGAAAAAGCTGACCGCCGGACTTGGAGAATATTCGAACAGCCCCACTCCGTATATCCAGGGCGTGGACCAGGGCTTTAAGGACGGAGACCGCCTCGACAGCCGGAATTCCGCGATGAGCAAAGTTGCGGGACTTCTGGGCGTCGGAAGCCTCCTCGCGCGTTCCGACAACATGAAAGTCGTGGATGAAAAGGGGAAGACCATTGAAGGAACCTTTATGGATTTCGGGAACGGCATTGACCTTATGGGGAATCAGCGTGCATTCGCGGCAATTTCCTCTCAGCCCTTTGACGACCCAGACGCCAACCAGACGCTTCTGAAGCAGATTGCGGATATGCAGGTCCTGGATTTCCTGTGTTTCAATACCGACCGCCATCCCGGGAATCTCGTCTACCAGGTCAATGAATTCGGCAAAATCACAGGCATTCAGGGGATTGACAACGATACCTCTTTCGGCCCGAGGATGGGAGACCCAACCGATATTGAGAACCTTTCCGTAATCAGTTCCAGCATGGCGAAAAAGATCAGGGACCTGACCCCGGAAATGCTGCGCTTCTCGCTCCGCGGAAGCGGCCTTTCGGATGATGAAATCGAAAACGCGCAGATGCGGCTCAACCTGATACAGAGCGCGATCCGGAATAAACAGATCGAAGTGATTCCGGATAAGGAATTCAGGAACAGGACGATTGAATCCTGTAAGCCGAAAAAGGAGGGCCGAAGCAATGTATTCACAGCGCTGAGTACCGTTATTCCCAGGAAAATTCAGACAATGAGGGAGTATTACGGACGTCAGGACCTTCAGGAATTCCTCGGAAAGCCGGAGTTTACCAACATCAGCACGACGGACCGCAGCTTTACCGTGGGCGGAATCCGGGATTCCGTGCTGGAGGTGAACCGCCTCGTGAAGAATGATGAGACCGGTGAAAAGATGTCGGATCTTGTCACCATCCGCGGCCGCTCCGACAATTTCAAGAAGCTGATGGATTCTGTAGAGGCGACAGCAAAGCTGCAGCAGAGCGAAATGGAGATGAAGGACGAGAAAGGCCGCAGGCTCGTCGACGACTATGTGCATCTCAATGAAGCGCCTGCCTGGTCCATTATGAAGAAGGTGAATCCGGCTTTTGACGATATGGAGGAAAAAGCCCTGACCTACCTCGCGGGAAAGATGAAGGAACGGAAGGTCAAGTCACTCGAGGACCTGACAGGCAAAAACGATTATGAGCAGAGCCACATCGATTTTGCGAAAAAGGTGCTGAAAACAGTTCAGAACTTCCGTGATCGTTCAGCGGAACCGAAATCCGAAGCCGAGAAAGAGAA
>CADCPV010000470.1 GCA_902803345.1 uncultured Eubacteriales bacterium
AGCGCGCGAACCGGGAGGGCGGTGCAGTCTCCGGGCTTCTTATGGCGACGGACCAGGAAGGCGGTTATGTGACGCGGCTTGCCAAAGGAACCAGCATGCCCGGAAATATGGCGCTTGCAGCGACCGGGGATCCGGAGAATGCACGGATCGCGGCGGCCGTGATCGGGGAGGAACTTCATGCGCTCGGGATTCATCTCGACCTTGCGCCGAGCCTTGACGTGAACAGCAATCCCCAAAACCCGGTGATTGGCGTCCGGTCTTTTTCGGATGACCCGGATGTAGCCTCCGAGTTTGGAAAAGCCTTTATTGACGGTCTGCACGAGAGCGGGACAGGCGCTGTGGTCAAGCATTTCCCGGGACACGGGGATACGGCGGCAGACAGCCATTCGGGTCTTCCGGTTGTCACGAAGACGCTTCAGGAGCTTCGGGATTTTGAACTCCGGCCTTTTGCTGCAACTGTAGAGGATGCGGATGCCGTGATGACGGCGCATATCAGTTTTCCGAATATTGAGACGGAAACCGCCGTTTCCCGGTCGGACGGGCAAAAGATCACGCTGCCCGCCACAATGTCCTATACCCTGATAACAGAGGTGCTCCGTGGAGAACTGGGTTTTTCGGGCGTTGTTATCACGGACGCGCTGTATATGGGCGCAGTCTCGGCGCATTTTACGCCGCTTGATGCCGGGAAGCGGGCCATCTTGGCCGGTGCGGATCTTCTTCTGATGCCGGTGGAGCTTACGGATTCACAGGTGATTTCAGAGCTGTCCGCGTATGTCAGCGGACTTTTGCAGATGGTGGAGAGCGGGGAAATACCGGCGGAGCGGATTGAGGAGTCCGCACGGAGAATTCTGCGGCTGAAGGCGAAGTACGGGCTCCTGTACGGGATGGACTCGGAAAGGGCGGAAGACACGGCGGACCTTTCCTGCGTCGGATCGTATGAACACCATGAAATTGAGTGGAAAATTGCCCGGAAGGCCGTGACCGTTGTCAAAGATGACGGGAAGCTGCTTCCGGTACAGGATGTGAAAAAGGTGATGGTTGCCTGCCCCTACGAATCACAGCTTTTGTCTGTTGAATATGCGAAAAGGCGGCTTCTTCAGGACGGAATGATTGGGGAAGACACGGAAATCAGCGCATTCTGCTTCGAGACGCTGCCATCGGATGCCGCGGCACAGAAAACCGCGGACGCAGATCTTGTGATCGGGATATCCGCAATGTATCACTGGGCTGAGCTGGACCTCGGAACTGAAGCCGGGAAGCGTTCTGCTTTTCTGGATGCGCTGATTGCGGAAGCACACAGCCGTGCAGTTCCATTCGTCCTGATCAGTGCCCAGCTGCCCTACGATGTCAGCCGCTACGATGCGGCGGATGCGATCCTCTGCTGCTATCTTGCACACGGAATGAGCGCCCTTCCGCCGGAAGGCGTCGACTGGTATGACGTCCCGGAATACGGAGCGAATCTGCCGGCCGCGATTTACCGGATTTTCGGAGAATGAGAGACCTGACCCGGAATACGGCTGACCGATGAAGGTTGAATATTTTCTCTGTCTGATAAAAAAGCGCGGAACTGTTGGACATCTGTTGGACAGGAGATATTATACTACGTAAAAACTGTGAGATAACTATGCGATTACATTTGAAAACAGGGCTGTATCTGACAGAAAAAGAACAAAAATAATGCCGGAATATAAGCATATACGGCGCAGAAAAAAGAAGGGGACAAGAAGATGACATTTAAACAGTTTAAGGAACTGAATCGCGGCAATGACCTGAAAAAGGCGCTCGGAGGATTCGGGCGCGCTCTGAATACGGCGTGGCAGCGCTTTATGATCGAGAATCCCGATATGGATCCGAGAACTGCAAGGGCGATGCGGGACCTGCATCAGTCGGTTGCATGGCTTTACAGCAATATGGGGAAGAAAAAACTGGACAAAGAGGAGACGGTTCGTTTTGACCTGTGCGTGCGCACCCTCCAGAACGCAGGCCATATCCTCAATGATCCCGCTGGCGGACAGAAAGTCCGGGATTACCTCGCGCAGCCGGGTGAAGACACGAAGGAACTGAAGGGACATCTGTCAACGCTGAACAAAAAGTTCGGCATCGACTTCTCAAATGAAGCACAGCCCTATACGGACCCGAAGGGCTATCGCTACTATAAAGACATGATGGATGAAGAAGGCGAGAGATGGATAGAGAAGCAGAATGATTACATCCGTCTGAGCCGGCTGATCAGTAATGCGTCAAAGAAGATCGAATTCAGTGATGCCGATGAAGAAAAGGAATTCAACGAAGTCTTAGCAGCCATGATCGTTCTCGGAATCAATAAACAGGTTCGGAAAAGGATTAAGGACAAATATGACAATGAGGCGCTTGTCGATGTCAAGGATGAAGCGCAGGCGCTCGAGATTCTGAACGGCAAAAAATTAGATGCCTTCCTTTCCAAAAAGTACGGAAACAGCCAGAAAACCGTGATGGAGCTGATGCGGGAGGAACTGAAAACGGCGGTAAGAGAGAACCCTGAGGAGGCTGAGAAAAACTACGGCGGTCTCGTGGAAGACCTGAATCGCGGAGTCCGGACAGTCCTGGAATACCACGCGGACCCGGATGCCGGATATAATGAAACAAAATCCGGTGCCGAATGGATTGAAGAGATCAAGAAAACCGATGAGATTTACGGCTTCGATCCCGGAAATGCGCTTGTCGGCGAGGGCGGCGAAGGAGAAGGATATGCTTATAACGTCAACATGATGTCGCACATCCTCGCAGCACGCGATCTTTCGAACGCCAAAGCAGGCAGCCGGAAGGAACTGGACAACCGGATGATTTCCAGCCGCGAGCTGGATAAAAAAGCGGAAGAGATGATGCAGGAATATGAGCTGATGGACTGCGCATTCAACTGCATGAAAAACAGTGAACTGCAAGACCTGATGAAGGGAAAAAATCATTGCGGAGATCTGGATGCGGCGATCAGCGATGAACTTTTAAAGCTCGAACCGGGCATGCTTCCGAACCGTCCGGCCTACCGGCATTTCATGCCGACCGTCAAGGACCGGATTGAGTTTCTGCAAAAGCAGGCTGAGCGTGGAGACAGTGAAACGAAAATCAGGGCTGCGGCCGAAATCCTTGTGCTCAGAAATATTGCGCACGCTCACCGCGGCAAAAAGTCCAGCCTCAACAAGCAGATCCCGACAAGCAGCACGAACTCTCTTCGGCATGGCGTGAACATGCTGGCTTCAGACCCCTCATTCCGGAATCTTGTGCTGAAGACGCCCGCCTCCGGACTCATTTCGGAAGGCCACGGCGGAGAAATGATTGACAAAATGCGGGAATACGCGAATACGCTGAACCAGGATCCGGATCAGAAAAAACACCTGAGCGGTTTTGTCGGCAGCATGCTGAAGGGGAATACGCTCGGCGGACGCATGGAGCTGATTCGCCGGGAGGCAGAAGGCCTGCAGAAACAGCTTCAGATGGAACTTGACGCCGATCTCGGGAAACAGAATCAGCAGCACATTGACGAACTGAAGGAACAGACCGAAAAGCTCCTGATGGAGTATACGCTCTGCAACCAGGAGTCGCATAAGATCGTCAAGGGAAAACAGGTCGGACCGGATGCCAACATTCCGTGGATTGATTTTGAAAAAACCCTGACAAGCCGGACTCGGGATCCCCGTTACCAGGGCCTGAGCGCTGCATTCAACCCGGAGCGGACGAACAATATCCTGAAGCACATGGCATCTGAATCTCCGGAGCAGTTCTTCGGAGGAAGCCTTCAGGATAAGGCGGAGAATGACCCGGATCTTGCTGATGATCTTCTGATTCCCGACAATCAATCAGAAGGCCCGGAAGAAGACAACAACAAGAGCCTGGATGACTCAGTCATGAGCATGTAAGACCGGATCGGCGGCGGCAACAGAGCTTGGGATTTACTCCTCCGGCGTCAGAATGATGATTTCTTTTTCAATGGTGTCGAGATTCTCTTTGCATTTTGCAGCGAGCTCGACACCTTCTTTGTAAAGTGTGAGGGATTCCGAGAGCGGAAGGCCTTCCTCGCTGAGGCGGCGGTTGATCTCGTCGAGGCGCTGCAGCGCTTTGTCGATATTGAATTCTTTTTCTTCCATGATGATTCTCCGTAATTATCTTTTCAGAGCCTGTTTTAATGCAGGCTCTATTCTTTTTCTTCTTCGGGGCGGATTCCGGTCACTTCGGCGCGGATTTCACCGTCATGCATGCGGATCTGCAGCTCGTCCCCCACAGCGGTATCCGTGACACGGACGAGCGGACGTCCAGACTTTGTGACATAGCCGAAACCGTTTACAAGGCGCGCGCTCGGGGAGAGTGCATGCAGAGATGCAAGCGCCAGTTCATAATGCTGTTTCCGCCGCGAAAAGGCCTGGTCCATCAGGCGGATCATCCGCTCTGAAAGCGCGGAGAGAAGCTCTTTCTTCCGCTGAAGAAGCGCGATCGGATTGCGGCGGCGGAGAACGGATTCCGCCATCTCGATGCGGTGCCGGCGCTCCGTAAACGCACGGCGCAGATGCATCTGCAGCGTCTCGGAAGCGCGGAGTGTCCGGCTTTTCCGTTCCGTGAGAATGCGCCGCATATGGCCCTGCAGTTCCCGTGAAAAGGCTTCAGCCTGCGCGATAACAGCGGCGGTTTCCGCCGTGGCGGCTTCTGCGGCTTCGGAAGGGGTGGCGGCAAAAAGATCTGCGGCATCGTCGGCGAAACTGTGATTGCCGGCGTGTCCGACGGCGGAGATGACGGGCGTGACTGCCGCATAAATCGCCCGGACGATTTTCTCATCATCGTAGACGGAAAGTTCTTCATCTGAACCGCCGCCCCTGCCGACAATGATCAGGTCGACCCCGTAATGATCCAGCGTTTCAATACCGCGCACCGTAGTCTTTACGGCATGTTCCCCCTGCACATTGACCGGATAGAGCACGAGCTGGATCGAGGGACAGCGTTTTTTTGCAATCTTGCAGATATCCCGGAAGGCCTGGCCCTGCGCGGAAGTCACAATTCCGATGCTTTTCGCATGCCGCGGGATCGGTTTCTTGTGCGCGGGATCGAAGAGGCCTTCCTCCTGGAGTTTCGCGCGGAGTTTCAGCTTCTGCAGTTTCGCGAGCCCTTCGCCGATGTTTTCGACCGCCCGGACAATCAGGCCGGAAGTCCCGCGCTGCTCATAGTACTGAAGCGTACCAAGGATTGCGACCTGCTGGCCGTTCTGGAGGCTGAATTTCAGCGCGCTTCGGGCAGTTGAATCCCAGAGAATGCAGGGGAGCTCAGCGAATTCATCCTTGATGGAGAAATAATAGTTCTTCCGGACGGAAAGGTTCGTGACCTCACCCTTGACGAGAATCCGCTGGAACACGCTGTTTTTTGAATACTCCCCGGCGATCTGCTGGTTCAGGGCGGAAACTGTGAGGTAGGCGGCATAGGGATCATTTGGATCGGACGCAGGAGAAGACGGCAGTATCCTTTTGGACATGCCGCCCGACTGCGGCTCGTCATACCAGACCGAAAGCCCCGCGGGCAGCGTTTCCCCTTCAAAGTACCAGGTCCGCGCCGCATAATCCCAGTGCGCACCCTGTGCCTTTGCCTGTTCTTTCTGTACATAGGGGACATTCAGAATGAATTTCATAACCGCCTCTCTGCATCTGTTCGAAAGTTCGGACCCAACACCGCATTCGAACATTTATTCGCCTGTCCGTATTATAACAGCAGACAGCGGAAAAATCAAGGAAAAACCAGACGGCTTATTTGAAAACACACAGAAAAACATACTGGACAGCACACATTTTTCGGTGTATGCTGATCATTAGAAAACAACGCGGGAGGAAGCGGAAATGAGTACAGAAAAGACAGCAATGGAAAACACGAAAAAACTCGGCTTCGGCCTGATGCGGCTTCCGAGAAAGGCGCTTTCGATCGATATCCGGCAGACATCGCAGATGGTAGACCAGTTCCTCGCGGCGGGTTTCACCTATTTTGATACGGCGCATGTCTATCCCGGCTCGGAAGAGGCTATCCGGAAGGCGCTTGTAGAGCGCTATCCGCGGGAGGATTATACGCTTGCGACGAAGCTGTTCGCGCCGAGCGCGCTGACAGAGGAGATGGCGAAAAAACAGTTCCAGACGAGCCTGAAGCGTACAAAAGCGGGATATTTTGACTACTACCTGCTGCATTCGCTGATGCAGAACAATTACAGAAGCTATGAGCGTTTCCACCTCTGGGACTATGTGAACCGGCTGAAATCAGAGGGCCTGATCAAGCATATCGGCTTTTCCTTCCATTCGGGGCCGGTGCTCCTCCGGCAGATCCTGACGGAGCATCCGGAAGTGGAGTTTGTACAGCTCCAGATCAACTACATGGACTGGGAGAATCCGTCGATCACTTCCCGGGCTAATTATGAGGTAGCGCGCGAGTTCGGGAAACCGATTGTCATTATGGAACCGGTGAAGGGCGGAAATCTCGCAAATCCGAAGGCGGACGTCAAAAAGCTTCTCACGGATTACGCGCCGGACCGATCGTGCGCGTCCTGGGCAATCCGTTTTGCGGCTTCTCTTGAGGGCATTCTGACCGTGCTTTCGGGCATGTCGAATATTGCACAGATGGAGGACAACCTTTCCTACATGAAAGATTTCAAGCCGCTTTCAGCGGAGGAACAGCAGGTCATCCGCGAGGCGCAGCGGCTTTTAGGAAACAGCAAGACCATTCCCTGTACCGCCTGTCATTACTGCACGAAGGGCTGCCCGCAGAGCATTCCGATTCCGGAGATTTTCGCGGCAATGAACAAGCGTCTCGGAAACGGCCAGATTGCGGAGGCGAAGACAGATTACCAGGCGCTCGCAGCTGCGGGACCTTCTGCTGCGGACTGCATTTCCTGCGGCCAGTGCGAAGATGTCTGCCCGCAGCATATCAGCGTCATTCAGGAGCTTCAGAAGTGCCGGGAGGCGCTGGAGTAAAAAACATCAGCTAATATACGGGGACAGGTCCGTCGTACCATTCCGAAAGGAGTGAGACGACGGACCTGTCCCCATGTTATTTGTCGCTGAGTATTAGCTTTTCATTCTGATTCAGTTAATTCCCAGAAGCAGCGCCGGGCACTTCACAACCCGATACCCCACGACATCATCCTCGATGAGGGCGATGGTGCGGTCGCGTTTGTCGCTGTCACAGGCAACGCGGACATAGGTGAATTTGTTGTTTTCACGGTTGTCGAAGTTCGTAAGCGTGATCTGCAGGGGTTCATCCGGCGTGAAATCATTATCCTTATTTGCGCCTTTGAAGTAGGCCGTTGCGAGATACTCTTTCTGGCGGAGCTGGTCGGTTACAAAACCGGTGACGGAGCGCGCCTCGTCCGGATCGCAGAGGAAGCCGATCATCTTCTCGCCTTCCTTCGGGTCGACGGTGTATTCATACATGGCAGCGATGAACCAGGCGGCGGTCAGCTTTTCATTGTGACCGAATTCTTCGATGCAGGCCTCAAGATCCGAAACCGAAGCCGGAAGCTCCTCGAAGGTCACATTCAGCGTATTGTAGCCGTCGCTGTATTCAACCGTTACATTTTCATAGGCGGAAAAATCGTTTTCAGCTTCTTTGGTGGTGCTTTCTTCCTCGGAAGTTTCTTCCTTTGTGGTGGTTTCTTCTTCGGTGGTTTCTTCCTTCGTGGTCTCTTCTTTGGTGGTGCTTTCCTCTTCCGTCGTCGTTTCCTCGGAAGTCTCTTCTTCGGTAGTTTCTTCCTCCGTCGTCGTTTCCTCTTCGGAACTCTCTTCTTCGGAGCTTTCCTCCGTCTCCCCGTCCTTAGCGCGGACACTCGAAAGAATCGTCAGGAAATCTTCATCGGTCAGGGCAAATTCGGACTTCGAACCGTTCAGGAGTCCGGTTGCGAGGAAAATGTGGTCCTCGGTTTCGGTGGTCAGGGAGAAGTTCCGGGAAGAACCGTAATCGCCGGTGAAACCGACCCATACTTTGCCTTCCAGATCTGTGACTTCCTCATCTTCGGTATTTTCGTAATAATCCCGGGAATCCAGAAGCGTCGTGGTCTTGTCGTAGCAGGTGATGCGGACGGAGGCCAGATAATAAAGGTCCCATTCGCTTTCCATTTCGCCCTTTACAAACTGCAGCGTTTTCTCGTCCGGCTTGGTATCGTCCCAGAAGTCTGTCAGCGGGTTGTTGACCCAGCCCTCGGGGCAGACAGCGGAGAATTTCTCACAGCTGTAAGTGGCGCCGATATAGTCGGTTTCAGAATCCGGACCGGAACCGGAGGAACTGTCTTCCTCTTCGGTTGTAGTGGTCTCCGGAGCCTTTGTTGTGGTTTCTTCCTCGGTTTCCTCCGTTGTTTTTTCGGTCTCCTCGATCGTCGTTTCTTCTTCGGTAGTCTCTTCCTTCGTCTCCTTTGAGCCGAAGCTGAAAGCATCCGTGAGATCCTTGGTGACGTTCCCGCTGCAGGCCGAAAGCAGCAGCGAAGCAATCAGCAGTATCGCAGGGAACAGCAGCAGTTTTTTGTTGTTTTTCATACACTCCTCCTCGTATCAAACATACTGACAACATTATAGCGATGAACGGTCGGAAAATCAAGCACGGAAAAATTGCACCGAAAAAAGTGAAATGCAGGAATGGGTGTAGTTCAGCGCATGGTTCAGGACAACCTCACAGCTTACGCAAAAACTTTCCCTGCATTGCCATAGATATATCGCAATACAATAAATTATACTTGACAAATTCGTTTTCCTCTGCTATGATCTGCAGTGAACGGAGCAGGATATTGTCCCATTCCGAATAAATCATCAAGGAGATTTCCATGAATCAGGAACAAAATTCAATGAACCAGGCGACATCAGCCGGTGCCATACCGATCCAGCAGCTGCCCCCGCAGATTCCGCCGCAGAACCCGGCCATACCGAAAGAGATGCCGAAACGCCCGCCGTTTACAGCGTCTTTCCCGGAAAAACTCACGGCGTTTCTTATGTTCATTCCGGCGTATTTCTACGCCAAGATGATCTGCGAAGGCCTGATCCCCGTGATTCAGGAAGACCTTCGGTACCCGGAACTGGCCTGGCGGGTGGATTTCGCGATTTTCCTTGTTGCGGTGATTGCGCTGACAGTCTTCCTGTTTTTCCGGGAAAAGCATCGCTTCGAATCCATGATCTGGTTCGCCTGTCTTGTGGGCTGCGGTGTGAGTGTCGTATTTGATCTCGGGCAGGTCTGGGAAGACTACCAGAAGATGCTGTTCACCCATGGTTTCCTGTTCTACTGGATTATCAGCTTTTCCGGCCGCTTCTCGGAAGGACGGTCCGGGCGGCTGATCCTTTTAGATGCCGTGAATGTGCTCTGTATTGTCCCCATGAAGCGGTATTTCTACCGCATCCGGACGATGATTGCCGCGCTTCGGGACGGCTTCTCAGGAAAGGAGAAGGCGAATAAAGGTGCGATCCTGTGGGCGCTTCTTGCCGTCGCTGCAGCGGCTGTTCTGCTGCCGGTTTCAATCTCGCTTCTCACAGTTGCGGACCGGAATTTTGCAATCCTGATGACGGACTTCTTTGACCTTTTCGGTGAGCACTGGGGACGCTATATCGGATACTTTTTCCTGAGTCTCCCTGCTGCGGCGTATATCTACGGCGTGCTGGGCGGGTTCTTCCGCGAGACGGTTCCGCAGATCCAGAACCGCGGATCGCTGTTTTTGTACGGGATCCGGAAGCTTCGGAAAGTCACGCCGATTGTCTGGAGCATTCTCCTTCTGATCTTCTCCGCAGTCTATGTGGTGTTTTTCGTCGTACAGCGGCAGTCGCTTTTTGATGCCTTCAACGGAATCTGTCCGAATGATCCGCGGACTTATGTACGGGAGAGTTTCTTTGCGCTCTGCAAGGTTTCGGTGGTCAATTTCGTGCTGCTCTGCATCACGCACAACAGCGCCCGGGACTTCGGGCAGAAAAACAGACTGCTCACCGTGATGAAGGTGCTGCTTCTTGTCTGCAACATGGTCTTCTGCGTGATCGCCGCAAGCCGGATCGTCCTGTACATCAAGACCTGGGACTTCACGCCGCTTCGGCTTCAATCCTCCTGGCTTGTGCTGACACTTTTCCTGGGCTGTATTGCCGCAGTCATCGCGGTCCTTTTTGAAAAGCGCACCATGCGGGCGTGGATGATTGCCGCTGCCGGAACGCTGACCGCACTGTGCTTCCTGTAATACATTTTTCTGAAATAGTGTCGAATATCGCGAAAATGTTTCTCGCAATCCCGCCTGAAATATGCTATACTGACAGCAGAAACTGACAGGAGGAGATGAGCCATGACACTTCAGGAGATCCTTTCGGGGAAGGAAGAGAACCATATTCTGCCGTTTTTCTGGCAGCGCGGGGAAGATGAAGAAACGCTCCGGCACTACATGCATGTGATTCATGACGCAAATATCGGCGCGGTTTGTGTGGAATCGCGGCCGCATCCGGATTTCTGCGGGCCGAAATGGTGGGCGGACATGGATGCGATCCTGGACGAGGCGAAAAAGCTTGGAATGAAGGTCTGGATTCTTGACGACGCGCATTTCCCGACGGGCTATGCGAACGGAGCTGCTGCAAACGCAGATCCTTCACTCTGCCGCGAGAGTCTCGTCATGCGCTTTCTGACGATTCCGGAGGGCGAAGACAGCATCAGCTTTTCACCGGCGGATTACCGGGAGGCGGAGCCGTGGGCGCCAAATTATATCGAAGGCTTCGTCATGCAGTCACAGCCTGCGCCGCGGCATTATGACGATGACCGGCTGATCGCGGCGGTTGCGATCAAACAGGGCGGAACGGAAGCGGACCTTATCGATCTGAGTGCGTATCTCTCTGAAGACACGGTGCGTTTTGTGAAGCCGGACCAGGGTGAGTGGAAGATTGCGCTGATGAATCTTTCGCGGAATTTCGGACCGCACCGGAACTATATCAATATGATGGACGAGCGCTCCTGCCGGCTTCTTCTGGACGCGGTTTACGAGCCGCACTGGGCGCATTACAGCGAGGAATTCGGCAAAACAATCGCCGGTTTTTTCTCCGATGAACCGGAGATCGGAAACGGCCATCTCTATGAATTTGACAAAAAGATCGGAGAGCTCTCGGACCAGGCCTGGTCAGACCGGGTCGGGGAAGGACTTCAGGAAAAATGGGGCGTAAACTATACAAAGTATCTGCCGCTGATTTTCAACCAGGATTTTGATCCGGACCTGCAGGCGCGGATTCGCTGCGACTACATGGATACCGTCACCCGGCTTGTGGAGAAATGCTTCTCCTTCCAGCTCGGCGACTGGTGCCGCGCGCACGGCGTCATGTACATCGGCCATCTGATTGAAGACAGCCACCAGCATCTTCGGACAGTTTCCAGTCTGGGACATTACTTCCGGGGTCTTGCGGGCCAGGATATGGCCGGTATTGACAACATCGGCGGACAGATTCAGCCGCAGGGCGAAGCGGGCGGAAAAGGCGATTTCTTGCATCCTGTCCGGGACGGTGAATTCTGGCATTATACGCTCGGAAAGTTGGCAGCCTCCATGGCGGCGATCGATCCTTTAAAGCAGGGCCGCGCGATGTGCGAGAACTTCGGAAACTACGGCTGGTCGGAAGGCGTACGCCTTGAAAAATATCTTGCCGATCACCTGATGGTGCGCGGAATCAACAACTTCGTACCGCATGCATTTTCGGCACAGCCCTATCCGGATCCGGACTGTCCGCCGCATTTCTATGCGCAGGGGAACAATCCGCAGTACCGGCACTTTGGTGAACTGATGAAGTACATGAACCGTGTCTGCACGCTGATTTCCGGCGGAAGAGCAACGGTTCCGGCTGCGCTTCTTTATAACGCCGAGGCCGACTGGGCAGGAGAGCAGATGTATCTGCAGAAACCCGGGCATGCGCTTTACGATCACCAGATCGATTATCATTTCATTCCGGCGGATGTTTTCACGGAAGAGAAGTACAGCACCGTGCTTTCAGACGGCCTGTCGGTGAACGGGCAGAAATACCGGGTGCTGATCGTCCCGTACATGGAATACATCCCGAAAGCTGCAGCGGAAGCGGCGCTGAAGCTTTCCAATCAGGGCTTCCCGGTCGTATTCATCGACGGTCTTCCGAAAGCCACCATCGAGGGCGGAACGCCTGACCCGCTGATCGCAGCGCTTCAGAAAGAAGCGGAGAGAGAAGCCGTTTTTGTTGCCGCGCTTTCGGATCTTGTGACAGTGCTTCAGGACCGCTTCGGCATCCGGGATGCGGTGCTTTCTCCCGAAAGCACAAGAATCCGGGTTCTCCATTATCAGGGGGAGCACGAATTCTATTATATCCTGAACGAGGCTTCGGAGGGGTATCAGGGAACGGTTTCCCTTCCTGAAGAAGGCCCGTGGAGCCTGTACGACGCCTGGAACAATGTGATCATCGGCGTTTATGCAGGAAAGGAAATCCCGGTAGCGCTTTGTCCTTCCAAGAGTGTTTTCGCCGTGAAGGGCGACTTTGCGGATGAAAAGCGAAAGGCGGAAATCGCGGCGGATGCAGCGTTCTTCGCACAGGCTGAAGCATCGGATTTCAGCGAGGGCTGGCAGAGGAGCATCTGCAGGTCCATCAACTATCCGGACTTCTCCGAAGCGAAGGAGATTTCCCTTCCCGATACGCTCGCGGAAGAAGAACCGAAATTCTCGGGCTTTGTGCGTTACGAGAAGGATCTTACGGTGGAAGCCGAGAACGGAATCGTTCCGCGCATAATCCTCCAGATTACAGACGCCTATGAAGGCATTGAAGTTTTTGTCAACGGTGAAAGTCTCGGAATCCAGATCGTCCCGCAGTACCTGTACGATCTGACGCCGTATCTTCAGCCCGGCACCAATCATATCCGGATCGAGGCTGCGACGACGCTGGAGCGGGAGGGACACGACTTCCCGTCGCGGTTCACCCAGATGGGCATAGAAATGCCGCCTTCGACCGTACCTTCCGGAATCAATGGAAAGGTCCTTCTGATCCGCTGATCCGTAACATGCCCCGCGGCTGCTCATAATGAGTTCACCCGGGACAGCCGCATAAAACCGAACTTTTTTGCCGCAATGGGGTGGCCGGACAGGAAAAAAATCTTGTCCGACTGCCCCGTTTGTGCTATAATACCCCGGTAAAAAACCGGGACCGATTACCAGTAGGAGGAAGAACTCATGTGTGGAATCGTAGGATTTACCAACAGAAAAAAACAGGCAGCGCCGATCCTTCTTGAAGGGCTTTCCAAGCTTGAGTACCGGGGCTATGATTCGGCGGGACTTGCGGTCCGGGACGGAGATCAGGATCCTGTCGTTGTCCGCGCGAAAGGGCGGCTTCGGATCCTCGCAGAGAAGACGAATGACGGCAAGGCGATTCCGGGAACGACCGGTATCGGGCATACGCGCTGGGCAACACACGGGGAACCGAGCGAAAACAACGCGCATCCGCACCGGACGGAGGACATGAATGTCGTCGGCGTGCACAACGGCATTATCGAAAACTACGTCGAACTCCGGGAGAAACTCCAGCGGAACGGCTACAATTTCTACAGCGCCACCGACACCGAAGTGGCGGTCAAGCTGGTGGATTACTATTATAAAAAATACAAGGTCGGACCGATCGACGCTTTGGCCAAAACCATGGTCCGTGTCCGCGGTTCCTACGCGCTTGCGGTGATGTTCCGGGACTATCCGGGCGAGATTTATGTCGCGAGAAAAGACAGCCCGATGATTATCGGTGTGACGGATGACGAGGCTTATGTCGCTTCTGACGTGCCTGCGATCCTGAAATATACGCGCACCGTTTATTACGTGGACAACCTCGAAATGGCGCGGCTTGTGCCGGGCGAAGTTACCTTCTATGATTTGAACGGAGATGTTGTCAGGAAGGATCCGGTTACAATCGAATGGGACGCCGACCAGGCTGAGCGGGGCGGCTTCGAGCATTTTATGATGAAGGAAATCCATGAGCAGCCGAAAGCGATCCGCGACACGATGAATTCCGTGCTGACCGAAGACGGCCATATTGATTTCTCGGCAGTGGGACTGACCGAAGAACTGATGAAAAAGATCAGCGAAGTCACGATTGTTGCCTGCGGTTCCGCCTGGCATGTCGGCATGACCGCGCAGTATGTGATGGAGGATCTCGTGCGGGTGCCGGTGCGTGTCGAACTCGCGTCCGAATTCCGCTACCGGAAACCGCTTCTCGTGCCCGATGCGCTGGTCATTATTATTTCCCAGTCCGGCGAGACTGCTGACAGCCTTGCGGCGCTTCGGGAAGCGAAGAAGCTCGGCGCTGCGACGCTTGCAATTGTCAATGTTGTCGGAAGCTCGATCGCCCGGGAAGCCGACCACGTTTTCTATACACTTGCAGGTCCGGAGATCGCGGTCGCAACGACCAAGGCTTACTCCGCACAGCTTGTCGCGACCTACCTTTTAGCGATGGAATTCGCCTATGTCCGCGGAAAGCTCCCGGAAGAAAAACTCCTGCAGATGACAAAGGAGCTCCGTTCACTGCCGGAGAAGGTCGAAAAGCTGATTGAGGACGAAGAGCGGATCCAGTGGTTCGCATCGAAGTTCAGCAACGCCCACGACATCTTCTTCATCGGGCGCGGCATCGACTATGCGATCTGTCTCGAGGGCAGCCTCAAGATGAAAGAGATTTCCTATATTCACAGCGAGGCTTATGCGGCCGGCGAACTGAAGCACGGGACGATCAGCCTTGTCGAGGACGGAATCCTTGTCGTCGGCGTCGTCACACAGAACGACCTCTATGAAAAGACCGTCTCCAATTTAGTGGAAGTCAAGAGCCGCGGCGCATATCTCATGGGCATCACGACCTACGGCCATTACGAGATCGAGGATACTGTGGATTTCAACGTATATATCCCGCGGACCGATCCGCATTTTACCGCAAGCCTCGCGGTGATTCCGCTGCAGCTGATGGGCTATTATGTGGCGGTCTCGAAGGGCCTTGATGTGGACAAACCCCGGAACCTCGCGAAATCAGTCACCGTAGAGTAAAATGAGTGAATTTGTCGAACTCCGCTCCGTCAGCAAAATCTACCGCATGGGCGAGGTGAAAATCACTGCAGTCGACCGGATGTCCTTCACAATCTCAAAAGGACAGTTTGTGGTGATCGTCGGCCCCTCCGGAGCGGGCAAAACAACGGTTCTGAATATCCTCGGCGGAATGGACAGCGCAAGCTCCGGCCACATCTTTGTGGACGGAGAGGACATCAGCGCCTTCGATTCACGGGGGCTTGCGCGCTACCGCCGCGAGGATATCGGTTTCGTTTTCCAGTTTTACAACCTCGTACAGAACCTGACCGCGCTGGAAAACGTGGAACTCGCCGTTGAAATCTGCCGGGACCACCTGAATTCACGCGAAGTGCTCGCGGATGTGGGCCTTTCGGAGCGGGCGGACAATTTCCCGGCCCAGCTTTCCGGAGGCGAGCAGCAGCGGGTGTCGATTGCCCGTGCGCTCGCGAAAAATCCCAAGCTTCTTCTCTGCGACGAACCGACCGGTGCGCTGGACTATGAAACCGGAAAATCGATCCTCGGGCTGCTTCATCGCATGTGCCGCGAGCGCGGCATGACGGTCGTCGTGATCACACATAATTCCGCGATTGCAGAGATGGCGGATAAGGTAATCCATATCCGGAACGGCGGTGTTGCCCGCGAGGAAATGAATGAGCATCCGCTTCCGGCGGAAGAGTTGGAATGGTAAACCGATGAAAAAAAGCCTCAGGAAGGAGCTGTTTCGGGAAATCCGAAGATCCCTGAACCGCTACCTTTCCATTTTATTCATCGTGATGCTCGGTGTCGGCTTTTTTACCGGTGTACGTGCATCCGAACCGGACATGCGCCTGTCGATGGATGTGATGGCGGATCAGGCCGCCTTCATGGATCTTCGGGCGCTTTGTTCTTATGGGATCACAGAAGGCGATCTTCAGGCGCTTTCAGCACTTCCGGATATCACCGCTGCAGAGGGAGAATATTCTGTCGATGCGCTTGAACGCTCCGGCGCGAAACAGACCGTCCTGCACGTCGCATCTCTAACAGAGAATCTGAATCATATCATGCTTATGGAAGGCCGCTTTCCGGAAAAACCCGGAGAGTGCCTGATCGACGCTCAGCTTCCCGTCGTATCGGAGATCCGGATCGGATCGGTGCTGCATCTTGAAAGCGGGACAAAGGATCCGCTTTCCGACAGCCTGAGACATACGGAACTGACGGTGGTCGGCGCCTGCACCAGCCCGTACTATCTGGATTTTGAGCGCGGCTCGACCGCTGTCGGGAACGGGGAAGTGACGGGATTCGCGCTGGTCGATCCGGACGAATTCTGCATGGAAGTATACACACAGGCTTATCTTCGCTCGGACGCGCTCCGGGCACTTCTTTACACTTCCAGAGAATATGATGAGAAACTGACTGAAATTAAAAAAGCGGCGGAAGGCGTCGTTCCGGCGCGTGTTTCGGTGCGCATGGAAGAACTTGTCGGAGATGCGAAACGGGAACTTGAGGATGCAAAGACGAAGTACAGCGAAGCCCGTGCGGAGGCAGATGAGAAATTCGCGGAGGCTCTTCAGAAACTTCAGGATGCGGAAACGAAGCTTCAGGAGGGAGAGGCGGAACTTGAAAAGAACCGGAAAAAACTGGAAAATGCGGCGAAGAAAATAGAGAAGAACGAAGCCGCGCTTCTTGAGGCGAAAGAGGGGCTTGAAAAGGAAGAAGCCGAGATCGCCGCACTTTCACAGTCCATTTCCCAGAGGGAGCAGTCCTATCAGGCTGCCCGCGCTGCGTGGGTGGCTGCCAGGACCGCGTATGAGGCGAAAAAACGGGCTTTTCAGGCAAAAGAGCTGGAACTTCGAGTTACAGAGTCTCTGCCGGAGTCGGAGGCCCGTATGGCCGCAATTTCGCGCCTGGAAGGGGAGCTCCGGGCGCTTCAGGAGGAGCTTTCGCAGGCAGAGCGGGAGCTTCAGGCACACCCGCAGCCGGACAGCAGCATCCAGACCCAAATTCTGACGGACAGGATTGCGCTCTATGTCCGGGAGGCACAGCTTGACAAAACCCGGGAGCAGATTTCGGAAGGCGAGGAGGCACTTACAGCGGGGAAGGAAGAGTACGAGGAAGGACTTCAGGCGCTTCAGGAAGGCGAGCAGACACTCCGGGAGAAGCAGCTTGAATACAGCCGCGGGAAGGCGGACTTTGAACGGGAGAAGGAAGACGCCGAGGCAGAGCTTTCGGAGGCACTTTTGAAGATCGAAGACGGTGAACGGGAGATCGAGGCCGTGAAAGATCCGGAGTGGTATATACTCGGGCGGGATTCGATTTCCTCCTATGTTGCGCTCGACAACGACGCGGCCCGCATCGGCGCTCTTGGTAAGGTTTTCCCGGTCATTTTCTTCCTGGTTGCGGCCCTTGTGAGCCTTGCGACGATGACGCGGATGGTGGAGGAAAAGCGCACGGAAATCGGCACTATGCTCGCACTCGGCTACAGTACGGCGCAGGTCGCCGGGAAATACATCATCTACGCGCTTTCCGCAACATTGACCGGCAGTGTATTCGGAATCCTTTTAGGGGAAAAAGTGCTTCCGTGGGTGATCATCAAAACCTATCGGATCATGTACACGAATCTTCAGGTCACGGAAATCCCGTACCATCTGTATTACGGCATTCTGGCCGCCGCCGCCGCTTCATTCTGTACGGGCGGTGCCGCGCTGTTTTCCTGCATGCGGTCGATCAAAAAGACACCGGCTGTCCTGATGCGGCCGGCGGCTCCGAAGCAGGGGAAGAGGATCGTGCTGGAACGGATTTCATGGCTGTGGAAGCGGCTGAGCTTCGGCCAGAAATCGACGCTTCGGAATCTGTTCCGCTATAAAAAGCGGCTTTTCATGACGATCTTCGGGATCGGGGCCTGCATGGCGCTTCTTCTTGTGGGATTCGGGCTCAGGGACTCGATTTATGTCGTGACGGACAAACAGTTCGGGGATATCTGGAGATATGACGGGACCATCGCGCTTTCCGAAACAGCGGATGAGCGGAATCCGGCAGACCTGTGTTCGGAAATAAATGAGACAGACGGAATCAGCGCAGTACTTCCGGTTTTTCAGAAGCAGGTTGATGTTTCCGTGAACGGCACCACAAAGCAGGGAAACCTGATTGTTCCGGCGGATCCGGAGACTTTTATGCAGATGGTGTCGCTTCGTGACCGGAAGACAGCGGAACCGCGCGTGCTCAGTTCAGAGGGCGTTATCATTACGGAAAAGTTAGCACGCCAGCTTTCCGTGGAGGCCGGCGGATCCATCCGTATCAAGGAAGATGAATTCCGGTCCCGTACGGTCACGGTTGCCGGAATCACGGAAAATTACGTTTACCAGTATATTTACATGACGCCGGATTATTATGAAAAGAGCTTCGGCACGGAAGCAGCATACAGTCTTGCGTATTTCTGCCTCCGGGACGAAGCTCAGATTGACGATGTTTCGGAAGAACTGCTGAAACAGGAAGCCGTCCTCGGCGTTTCACAGATGGGATCCAGTAAAGACACCATCCGGGACATGCTGAAAAACCTGAATCTCATTGTTCTTGTGCTGATCGCATCAGCGGGACTTCTGGCCGCGGTTGTCATCTACAACCTCAATAACATCAACATAACGGAGAGAGTCCGGGAGCTTGCGACGCTTCGGGTTTTAGGCTACTATGACGGGGAGCTTGCAGTATATGTGTACCGCGAGAACGTGATCCTGACGCTTTTCGGGATTGCTGTCGGACTCTTTCTCGGAAAATGGCTCCATGCCTTTACGATCCGGACCATTGAGGTGGATGTCATCATGTTCGGACGGGTCATAAACCCCCAGAGTTATCTTTTCAGTGTCCTTCTCACGCTCGGATTTGCCGCTGCCGTGAACTTTATCATGTTCTTCCGCCTGCGGAAGATCGATATGGTGGAGTCCCTGAAAAGTATCGAGTAAAAATCAGGCTTCTTCTGAGAAACGCTCCCGGTTGATCCAGAGACCGAGCGCAGGATTCGGAATATAGTAGATCTCTTCCCCGTCCACGACGTTATACCCATAACGGAGTGTGCGGGGATTGTATTTTTCTGCGAGTTCGTCATAGTCCGCGGCACAGAAACCGGCAGCTTCGATTTCTTCCTTCGTGATCTCTTTGACCGCATAGGTGATTGTGAAACGGCCGTCCGAGGATCCGTGAATCAGGTGGGCAGCAGCGCCCATGTTGTCGCGAAGATCCTGGTTTTCGGGCTTTCTGAACTCCTCGAGCGTATGGAGACGTCCGCGGTAGCCGTACTTCCGGATCAGTTTGTCGACCTGCAGGTCTTCGCCGAATCGCTCGACGCCTGGCGCCAAAATGATCAGGTCACCGCCGTCCGCCATTGCCATGCGCGTCCGGTAAACGGCCTTGTTGCCGAGCCAGGTGCTCTGGAATTCCGAGGGGTCGAGATAAACCACGCACTTTTTCAGTCCGTGCTCCACAAAGTCGATGTTCCGGTCCTGCGCGAGTTTTACGGCTTCGGTGAGGCAGTCGCGGCCTTCGCCGAGGAAAAGGCCATGGGTGCGGATCTCACCGCCCGGGGCCGTTGTAACGGTCAGGGCGAAGAGGATCGGGCGGTCAGAGAGGAAATGTTCCATGCCGTAGTCGAACATTTTCCGGACCGGCGTATAATCCCGGCCCATCATCCGCTCCATGCCGTAAACCGCGCCGACCATGTGGGACTTGTTGATCATCTCGCTGCCGCCGACACCGACAAAGAGGTTCTTCGCGTGATTGGACATCCCGATTACTTCATGCGGCACGACCTGGCCGGGAGAGATGATGAGGTCATAGCTTTCATCCATCACGAGGCGATTGATTTCCGCATTGATGGGCTCGGTCCAGAGACCCTCCGTGATTTCTGAGAGAAACTCCGCCGGGATTTCGCCGAGTTTCACCACGTCTGTGCGCCAGTTGTGCACGAGCATCCGCTCAAAGGGAATGTCCCCGAACATCGCATCCCACTGTGCCTTCGTCACCGCGACATGCGTGCCGAGAGCGGGCATGATATCGACCTCGGCACCCAGATTCGTCAGCGCGTGATAATAAACGTTTGTGATGAAGCCTGCATTGGAATGGAAGCGCGTAAAGTCGGGCGGAAGGATCAGCACTTTCCGAAGCGTCCTGCCCTGAAGGCTCAGAATGAGCGCCTCCCGGATCTCTTCCGGGCTGAGGCCCATATCGGTTTCTGCAATCCGGTAAATATCTTTCATATCAGTTTCTCCAAAGAAAAAGATTCATTGCCTGCGCCACACCGCTGTGATCGCAGGTGTCCGTAACATAGTCGGAAGCCTTTTTGACTTCTTCCCAGGCGTTCCCCATCGCGACACCGATCCCGGCATCCTGAAGCATGGTGATATCATTGAGATCATCGCCGAAAGCCATGGTTTCCTGCATCGGAATCCCAAGAGATGCGGCAAGCGCCTGAAGGGCGTTCCCCTTATTCGCTTTCCGGCTGTTGAATTCAATATTGTTGACAATGGAACTGGTCACGAGAAGATCCGGGAACTCGCCGGGCAGTTTCTTCAGCATTTCTTCGCGGAGTTCCATGTCCCGGAAGAACATCTGGATTTTCTGGACGCCGGTACCGCGCCGAAGAAGCAGTTCTTTCAGGTCCGGGACCGGTGTGCGGAGTGTTTGGACCATTTCCAGCGTATGCGGGTTCGAAATATACTGTTCCGCCTGATCGTAGAGGCTCTTCGTCATCCAGCCCCAGCCGTTCTGGAAACAGTCATAGATGACCGGGAGCGTATCGAGCCGATTCATGACTTCGACAGCACGATCCGCGGGAATTTCACCTGCGAAAACTGTATGATCCTGCCGGATATCGTAAACCTGCGCGCCGTTGACGGTGATCACATAGTTTACATACGGAAGGTCCCGGATGACTTTCGGCATACCTCTGTAAAAACGACCGGTGGCGGGGACGATTTCGATCCCCGCCTCAGCTGCTTTTTCGAGCGCTTCTGAATTTTCCGTCGTCAGTTCTTTGTCGGAATTCAGAAGCGTCCCATCCAGGTCCAGTGCAATCAGTCTGATCTTATGCATTGTAAGTCGTTGCCGAGGTACTTCCGCCGTGGCCGGTCCAGTTGGTGTGGAAGAACTCGCCCCGCGGCGCATCCACGCGCTCGTAGGTATGGGCGCCGAAGTAGTCCCGCTGTGCCTGCAGGAGGTTTGCCGGAAGGCGCTCTGTCGTATAGCCGTCGAAATAGGAGAGCGCTGAAGTCATGGCCGGCGCCGGAATTCCGTACTGCAGGGCCGAAGCCGCGACTTTCCGCCAGGCGGGAACGAGCTTTTCAATGGTCTCTTTGAAATAGGGGTCAAGAAGGAGGTTTCTGAGCTCCGGATTCTTCTCATAAGCTTCCTTGATCTTCCCGAGGAAGACGGAACGGATAATGCATCCGCCGCGCCACATCAGCGCGATGCCGCCATAATTCAGGTTCCATCCATAGGTTTTTGCCGCAGAACGCATCAGGGTGTAGCCCTGGGCATAGGAAATGATCTTGCTCGCATAGAGTGCCTGGCGGATTGCTTCCACCATTTCCGCCTTGTCGCCTTCAAATGCGGGGATTGTTCTTTGGAACACACCGGCTGCTTCCACGCGCTCTTCTTTCATCGAAGAGAGACAGCGGGCAAAGACAGCTTCACTGATCAGGGTAAGCGGAACGCCTTCGTTCAGCGCGGAGATGCCGGTCCATTTGCCGGTACCCTTCTGGCCTGCGGTGTCAAGGATTTTCTCAACGAGCGGCTCTCCGTCCGTATCCTTGTAGCCGAGGATATTTCCGGTGATCTCAATCAGGTAAGAATCCAGTTCCGTCTGATTCCATGCGCGGAAAATGTCCTGCATTTCTTCATCGGAGAGCCCGAGAAGATCCCGCATCAGCTGGTAGGCTTCGCAGATCAGTTCCATGTCGCCGTATTCGATGCCGTTGTGGACCATTTTGACAAAGTGGCCTGCTCCGTTCTCGCCGACCCAGTCACAGCAGGGCTCGCCGTTTTCGACCTTGGCGCAGATGCTCTGGAAAATCGGCTTTACGCGTTCCCAGGCTGCGGGCGATCCGCCGGGCATCATCGAAGGGCCGTTCAGTGCGCCTTCCTCACCGCCGGAAACGCCGGTTCCGATAAAGAGCTTGCCCTGCGATTCCACAAGCGCAGTCCGCCGCATGGTATCCTCATAATTGCTGTTTCCGCCGTCCACGATGATGTCGCCGTCCGAAAGAAGCGGCAGGATCTCTTCGATGACCATATCGACGGGTCGTCCGGCGCGGATCATCATAAAGACGACACGCGGAGCACGGATGCTTTCGATAAGGTCCTTGTAATTGTATGAGGGAAGGAAGTTCTTTCCGGCTTCCTGCTCCATAAAGGCATCCGTCATTTCCGGCTC